>CAZZJY010000079.1:0-8170 GCA_964654895.1 uncultured Nitrososphaerota archaeon | reverse complement strand
CCAACCACTGCGCCTCTCCCCTCCCCCCACCGCAGAATATGGAAGGAATAGCCCCCCCCCCCCCCCCCGCGGGAGCCTCCCCCCTGCCAGGTCCTTGTCGATAACAGCCTCTCCGCCAGCCAGCCTGCCATTCTCCTTTATGACGGGGATCCCCCCGCCCCCCGAGGCTATTACGACGACTCCAGAGTCAACGAGTATCTTTATTACGTCTGCCTCAACATTTGCGATTGGGTCTGGCGATGGAACAACCCTCCTCCAGGGCTTTGGCGCATTGGGCTTGACCTTCTTCACTATCCACCCTTTCTCCGCCTTCATCCTCATGGCCTCTTCCTCTGTTAAGAAGTTGCCCACTGGCTTCGAGGCGTTCTCACCAAAGAATTCGGGGTCGTTTTTATCCACCAGCACCTGATTAACTATGGCGACTACTGGGACCTTCATGCCCTTCTCCATCATTATGTTCTCCAGGCACTGCTGGAGCATGTAACCTATCTGCCCCTGTGTCATGGCACCCACGACGTCCAGAGGCTGAGGCGGCACCACATCTTTAGCGATGTCTTGCTGAAGCGCCAAGTTCCCCGCCTGGGGACCGTTGCCATGTGTGATTATGAGCCTGTCGTCCTTTCCCAAATGCTCTATCATATTCACTAAGTGCTTGGCCGTGGTGTACACGTTCCTGAACTGCTCTTCTGCTGTACCCTTCTCATGTGCCTGTTTTATCGCATTGCCGCCCAAGGCAACCAAAATCCTCTTTCCATTTTTAGCCAACGAAAACCCTCCAATTAATATCGATAGAGTTCAAAATGGGGATTATTATATTTTTCTTTTGAATTGTCATTTTTACAAAATCATTAATTTTAATCATTAGTTGAATTATCGTTCCTATAAAAATGAGCTAAAAAAAGGTCTTATTTTTAAGCAAGAAGCCACAAAATTAAAGCGTTGAAGCCATATGTCATACATCACTTTAGGAATCCCCATGATAGATTCTCTCCTGCCAGACGGCATGCCGAGGAACAGCTTTGTACTCCTCTTCGGGGAGGGAGGGACTGGAAAGTCCGTCGCAATAGCCCAAGCCGCAGGGACCAGGATAAGGCTCGGCGAACCGTGCATCTTCGTGACGTTCGACGATAGCCCGTCATCGATAGTAAACAACTTCCTGCGCCTCGGCTATGAGGTCCGCGGGGCTTTGGCAAATAACATACTCCGGATCGTGGACTGCTTCTCCTTCAGGGCAAGGACCCAGCCTAAGCCTACAGAGGGCATTCGTGTGGTCCAGAACCCAAAGGACCACCACGAGCTGACAGGCACACTCCTCTCCACAGCAGAGGGTATTGAGGGGGAGGGTACCATATTCATCGACTCCTTGACAGAGTTCTTCACCATCAGCGAGCCCACCTCAACTCTCGAGACCGTCAAGAATTGGAGGGCCGAGTTATGCAAAATGATGGGCATCCCGATCTTCGCAACTTACCATATAGGCTTGAAATCAATAGACGAGTTCGCTGCCATGATCGATTACCTTGTAGATGGGATAATAGATTTCCGGTTCGATCCATTACTGGCCCAGCAGGGCCTGTTGGCAAGACAGCTGCGCGTGAGGAAGATGAAGGGTGCCGTCCATGACACAATTTGGCACTACTTCACCATAGAGCGGGGCGGCTTGGTACCAATGAAGACTCAGGGCGCTTCCGAGCCCGCCCACAAGAAGTCAAAGTAGGTGCTGGCAAGCTGTACCAGGCCGGGGTGGCTTGCCCAAATGGCAGTGCCCATCGCACCCTCGCTGCCTCCTATGAACAGCATGACCTCCGCATCGTCCACAATCAGCCCCCCTCCAAACATCTTGTCTCTGCTCCTAACTGTTGAGAGTCCGGACAGCCTTTGGATCGTTTCTTTACTGGCGTTCTTTGTCACCAGCAGGTTAACCTCAACCTGCTGGGCCCTCAGCCTCATAAGAACAGGCAGGATCTCATCACTCAGCCATTCTGGTAAGACGGGCAATGCAAGCTTAACGCCCTTCCTAGCCATCCTTAGCATCTGATAGGCCTTGCTCAAGATCTCCTCGCCGCTCTTTATTATCCAGATGTCTGACTTCTCGGGCTCTCCCTGCACTGCCCTCAATAAGAGCTCCGCCCTTTTGAAAGACTCCTCTATTCCCTTCTGCAGTTGGATCTTGTACTCGCCGAGCCCCTCGCCCACGCTCTTGGCAGAGTAAATGGTGGGTCTTCCGCTTGATGCCGTAATCAGCGACTTCTCCTGCAGGCTGGCCAAAACCGTGTGTATCTTGCTGTATGGGACCTTGCTCCTCGCGCTGATATCCTTGGCATCCCCTTCGCCTTTTATCAGCGCTAGGTAAACCTTTGCCTCTGTCTCGGTGAGTCCACAATCCCTCAGTGCCCTCGAAACCTCCCCTTCTGACATACTTATCATCCTATGAACTATATGAAAACATTCAAATATAAATTAATGGTGAAGTTGGCGGCGTGATCTGTGATGCAGATCATCAAGAGGACTAAGAGCATTTGTCCCGAATGTATGCAGGTCTTGGATGCCGAGATATACGAGGAGGGCGGCGCCGTTTACATAGGGAAGACTTGCCCCTCCCACGGCAGATTTGATGATGTTTACTGGAGCGACTATGAACTCTTCAAGAAGGTTGAAAGTTACGAGTGTTTAGGTGAGGGCGTCAAGAACCCCCGAACCCAGACTGCGAAGGGTTGCCCCTACGACTGCGGAATATGCCCCGCGCACAGGTCCCACACGGTCCTTTCCATAATCGATGTAACCAATAGGTGCAACCTCAAATGCCCCATATGTTTCGCCAATGCCGCCACAGCCGGCTACCTTTATGAACCAAACCAGGACGAGATCCGCTCTATGCTAAAGAACCTAAGGTCGAACCAGCCCGTCGCCCCCAACTCCATTCAGTTCTCCGGCGGCGAGCCCACAGTGAGGGAGGACCTCCCGGAGCTCGTAGCCATGGCAAAGGAGCTGGGCTTCCACCACATTGAGGTGAACACCAATGGCATAAGGATCGCCAAGGACATAAACTACCTTAAGAGGCTAATGGACGCAGGGCTCAGCACTCTCTACCTTCAGTTCGACGGCATGAAACCAGGACCGTACATAGCCGCCAGGGGCTTGGACCTCTTCGAGACGAAGCTCAAGGTGATAGAGAACTGTAGGTCTGCTGGCTTGGACAGTTTAGTCCTCGTCCCAACAGTAGTGAAAGGGGTGAATGACGACCAGATAGGCGCAATAATAAGGTTTGCCTCGAGGAACAGCGACGTGGTCAGGGGCGTGAACTTCCAACCTGTCTCTATGGCAGGCAGGATCGACAAGAAAAAATTGAGAGAGATGCGAATAACGATACCCGACGTTCTCAGACTTGCAGAGGAGCAGACAGACGGCGAGCTCAGGGTCAGCGACTTCTACCCGATCCCAGTCGTTATGCCAATCTCGAGGGCCGTGGGCGCGCTCAAAGGTAGAAGGTACCAGGAGTTCACTAACCACCAGCACTGTGGAATGGCAACAATGATAATCCCCGAGGGTGAAAAAATCGTCCCTATAACACGCTACGCCAATGTCGAGAGGTTCATGTCTGCCCTCAATAAGGTTTACGAAGACGCCTCGAGGGGCTCGATGCTCCGGGCAAAGATGAGACTCCTGGGCGCCACCAGGCACGTCAAGCTTTCCCTACTGGGGGACTTGGTATCCTCCGTACTACTACACGGTGACTATGATACCCTAGGGCAGTTCATGCGCAAGGTCGTACTCATAGGGTGCATGCACTTCATGGACCCCTACAACTTTGATCTGGATCGAGTAAGTAGGTGCACCATCCATTACGCATTCCCCGACGGAAAAATCATACCATTCTGCACGATGAACTCCATCCACCGGCCCGTCCTGGAGCGAGCCCACAGCACCCCAATACAAAGTTCGACATAAGCAAACATGATCACCCATCAGGTCGCAAGGAAGCACACGCCTTTTGAGGGTGGAGGAATTGCGACATAACTTTTTAAGTGAGCACCCTTTATCTGTTTTTGGGACGCCTGCGAGAAAGAGTTTGCCTCTGACCCTTCACAAGCCTACAAAAGCTAAGGAAAAAAATGCTCAGAGAAACATACCAAGAGTTTTTCAGCATCGTTAAAGATGCCCTCGGCTCCGTCGGCGATGTGAAGTCGAGGGCTGAACTGCACGCTAAAACGTATGCAAGGTTCAGAAGCAAATATGATATGGCGTCCCAGCTTGTTGTAGAGGCTGCAAGTTATGCTTGGAGCATGAGGAAGGCTGTGGATGCGGGCGAGGATGTCGGCAGATGCGTTGTAAGGTTCGACAGGAGGCTCTTCAGCTTCAAGCAGACCAGGCGGGGAAACCCTGTTCTCAGCCTCAGGCTCAGCAATGAACGTATAGGGCTTCCAATAAGCAGGGACGGCGCCTACCAGAGGCTTCAGAAACACCTCGAAGAGGGCTGGCTGGCAACAAGTATCATTATGAAGCGAAGCCTCGGCTTCCTCATCGTCCTCTCCAAAGACTTTCCAGAACCCTCCTGCAGACCGAACTGGATGGGCATAGATGTGAACAGCTCCAAGATCGCTGTATCCATCGTCTGCAAAGAGAAAGTGCTCAAGCAAACCTACTACGGGCAAGACGTCTGTGTTAAACAAATCCGCTTTGAGGATAGGCGAACTAAGCTTCAAAGCTACCGAGATAGAGGCTCCAGCAAGGCTGGCCTCAAGCTCAAGAACCTCAGCGGAAAACAGAGGAACTACGTTAGAACAAGGGTTTGGCAGATATCCGGCGAAATCGTCAAGCTGGCTAAAGAGTTCAACGCCAACATCGCCATCGAGAGGCTCAAGCACCTCAGAAAACGTAAAGGCGAATGGGGCAAGAACAGCCGAAAGTAGGTCAACCGCACACCCTACGCACTCTTCAGGCACGCCTTGAAGGATGAAGGGTGCAGATGGCATCAGACCACCCCAAGCTTCAAGCCCACGGATTTATCCGTGGGTAGCTGACAGCACCCGCTCAAACTTTCTATTTTTAGTCCCTCTACCATCAAATTCAGGTGCCCGACAGAACTTTCCCGCTGGGGACCTAGACTCCTCCAAGGTGCCTGTAAAAACCAAAACCTTTTTATTTTAATGCCCATCTCTTGGCTTCTGGTGTATGGTATGGGCGGCGGAAAAACCTCGAAGCCAAAACCTGCTAAGGAGCTTGAATCTGGCAAGAAAGAGGTCCCAAAGAAGGAGATCACAAAGGCATCCACAACTATTTTGATTGATCCAAAGGTGATGGATCAGATCAAGAAAGACGTTATAAAGATGAAGTTTGTAACACCCTACCAGATATACTCCAAGTACAACCTGAAATACAGCATCTCCAAGGATATACTAGAAACCCTCTCAAAGCAGGGTCTGCTTAAGGCGATCAAGAGCGGTCGTCGCCTCGACATCTATGTGCCCGCCGCATAGTGGGGCTGCCTAATGGGCCTGATTGACAGGATCTTGGTGGTTGTCTCTTTTCAGAGCGCAGAGTGCAAAGTAGAACTATCACGTGTCCTAGCGCCCAGGACGGTTGAAGCCCTTGTTGGGGCTATGCCTTTCAGCTCAAAAGCATTCCTCTGGAAGGAGGAGGTCTACTTTGAGACCCCCGTCACCATGGGTCCGGAGAAGCCCCGTTCCACTGTCCAGGCAGGCGATGTCGCTTACTGGCCTCCTGGGAAGGCCTTCTGCATCTTCTACGGGAAGTCGCAGCCATATAGCCCCGTAAATTTGATCGGGAGGGTCGTCACTGACCTCGAGCCCTTAAAAAAGGTAAGGCAGGGAGAATGGGTTAAAGTTTCCCTTTTGTGACACCATGCCACCGCCAAATTTGCGGCAACTCAGATCTCCACGAACTCCGGTTTCTCCTTCAGGTTTATTATCGGGACTGCTATCCACCCAGGTTTAACGCCCTCAGCGAATGATATTTCCTCCCTCTCATCCATCTTAACCAGAACATACCTGCCATTGTATGCCCTGTCCGTCACATGATAGTAAAACAAAGGCAGACCGTATTTATCATAATAATTGTTGTAGACCCCTAGAACTCCATAGTAGTGCTTCTCGTTGTGCTTGAAATGCACTAGGTAGATGGGCTGCCCCATGGAAATGGTGGAAGCGACAAGCCTCGCAAGATCTTTAATATCCTCAACCTCCAATTTCTTTGAGGCTTCCAAGAGAACCCCCCCTAACTCCTATCCTCTTGGTATTTCTCTCTTACCTGTCTAATTACCTCTTCCATTACCTCCCTCAGGGTCTTGCCCTCATTCACCGCTATCCTCTTCAAATCATCAAACTCTGGCTTGACCCTTGATGCCGCCCTGCTCCTCTTCACCCTAATTTTGTATTCCGACCTCCCAATCTTCACTGTTTCTTCAGTGAACTCCCGGTCTGCCTTGACCCTCTCGCACTCGATCACCTTGACGCCCAGCGTCCCGGTCTCCTCCATAATTACCCTGACCGCGTTGTCCTTCATCTCCGGCCTCACAACTACCCTGACTGTGAACCCCGGTCTTGACTTCTTCATGAATATTGGCACAAAAGAGACATCCTCCGCCACACCCTTCAACCTCTCCCATAACCATCCAAGGATCTCCCCACTCACGTCATCCAAATTGCTCTCCACAACACATACTTTGTCCGAGAAGTTACCGCTCTCCCCTATTATGATTCGAGTTATGTTTGGCACATCCAACTTCAGGGTACCAACCCCGATGCCAACCCCCCTGACACGGAATGCTGGCGGCACAGTCTTCCCATGCGTGAGGGCTGCCAGCAGCGCTGCCCCTGTAGGTGTGGTGTACTCGTGACTCTCGGGAGAAAGCAAAATTGGCAAGCCTGCCCTCCTCGCTATCTGGAGTGTCGCGGGTGCAGGGATTGGCAAGATTCCGTGCCCGCCCTTTATGTAACCCGCCCCCACCCTTAAAGACATGGTGAAGAACTCCGCATCCTCCAGTCCGAGCCCTTCAAGTGCCTTTAGAGTGCCCACTATGTCAACAATGGTGTCCATCTCCCCCAGCTCGTGGAGCTTGCCTCCCCCGTGGACTTCCCTCTCTGCTTCCGTGATAAACTCCGCTGCCATGGTTGCGGTGCACAAACTCCAGCTACCTAGGCCCGCCCTAGAGGAAGCTGACCTCACGACCTCAACAAGATCGCCCTCATACCTCTTGCCCTTAAGACTGTGGGTCGCCCTCAGACCCCTGAGACCGTTCTCCTCTGCGTCTTCAAAAGAGAATACCCTCTCCCCGACAATTGAATTGATCGTCTCTTCCACATTGAGCCTCAGTTCACTCCCACCCGCATGAACCGCCGCTGCGAGCAATTTGTCTCCAGAAACCCCTGCTGTCGCACAATCTATTATCACTACCTTCAAATATTAGCACCACACTTCATTTTTGTGATTGCTGATATAACATTTATTGATTGGTGTGGACTTTGGACCTCCGCGAAATACTCTACCAACTGAAGAGTGGCAAGATCGATGTGGAGGAAGCTACCAGTAGGATCCGCCTACTTGCCCTGAAAGAGATGGAGGGTGCTTGCATCGACGTCTCCAGAAATTTAAGAAAAGGCGTCCCCGAAGTCATCTTGGGGGAGGGAAAATCTGACGATACGCTCATAAGCGCTGCTAATGCACTTCTCCAGGATGATGACGTGGTCATCGTTACTAGGGTGACGCCCGCTCAAGCAGAACTTCTCATAAAAAACTTCTCTGGAAAAGCCAAAACTACCCACTACGAGAGGGGGCGGGTCGTCTCCATAAGGCGGGGCGAAGCGCCGCCATTGAAGGACCCCCCTGTTGCGATAATAACAGCAGGAAGTTCTGACATCCCTGTCGCTGAGGAAGCCCTCGCAGTAGTTAATGAAATGGGTTTCAAGACTATAACCTTCTACGATGTGGGCATAGCGGGACTCCACAGGATCTTCCCGGTGGTCAAAAGATGCATTGAGGAGCATGTGAAGGTAGCAATTGTGGTCGCTGGCATGGAGGGCGCACTGCCCTCGGTCTTCAGTACCCTATTCCCGGGAGTTGTCATTGGCGTTCCGTCTTCTGTTGGGTATGGCCATGGTGGGCGCGGGGAGGGTGCTCTGATGACAATGCTCCAGTCGTGCAGCCCGGGTCT
>CAZZJY010000078.1:0-4474 GCA_964654895.1 uncultured Nitrososphaerota archaeon | reverse complement strand
TACCTACTGGAATACAAAGGCTACGGCCGGGGGGGTGTCTATGCAATCGGTCTTGTAAGTCGATGTAACTATTCACAGAATGAACTTTTTTAACTTTGAGATGTAATGTTTCATCTAAATCATTATATTTAATCCCGTCGCCCTATTTAATAGTTTGGTGCTTATGTGGCAACAGTGCCAAAAAATTCATTTTCATCCTGATTTAGATATTTTTCAACCTCTTTGAATGGACGGAAGGGTGGCGATCTCCATACTCGTCAGGAGAGTTACAGAAGAGTTTTGCACCTCTCATACCCCATAACTTCAGCTCGTATCTTTTCCGCGCCGTACCCGAAGGGACTCAGCAGATTCTCTCCTGCGACAAAGAGCATTTCCAAGTACTTTTCCATGTCGATCTTGGGCGTTGGTTCGAGGAGCTGGACAGCCCGGACCCTGTTCTGTGGGATTGGACTCCCGGAGTTACGTATAATGTACTGGGCGGTCTCCCCAGGACGGAGTTCGATACCCTCCCACGCAAGCTGCTTTACGACCAATGCCTGGTGAAAGTTGCGGACATATTCATTGGCGTGCTTTGATATGCGCTTCTTTATCACCAGTTCCCTGGGCTCCACCTCGCCCCTCTGAAGCCTCTGCGCATATCCCTTCAGAACTGCCAACGCCTCGGGAATTCGCCCCATGAAGGACCTGCAGTCCTCCGCTGCAGCCAAGGCTCGAATCATATCCAGCTGGGCCCGCTTTATGAAATCGGGCACATCGGAGCGCCTCAATTCTATCCCCCTAACCTTTATCTCGCCGTCCTCGAAGACCCCATAATACCTATTCATTACAGGCACTCCTGGGTGGCTCCTCGAGGGCAGGAATACTACCCACCGGTACTTACCCTCTGCCCTCAACCTCACGCCCACCGCACCTGAAACCTCGCTGCAGAAGGCTTCGACTTCTTCTTTGGTAATCCTCGGCTTCTTGATCCACAGGGAATCAACAATCCCGTGGACCACCTCAAATCGGTATTTCTCAGCCAAGCGGGCCGCCCTCATGAGTGCATCCCTTGCGAATGCACAGACGGCGAGATGGGCGTCTATTTTCCCGAACTTGGCATTCCTGTAGCCCAAATATCCGAAGCATGTGACGAGTATCCACTTGAGGGCTGCCTGCCGCCTCTCGTAGACCAGCCTGAGATGGGGATCCTTGACCTCCCTCAGCATCTCTTTGTAGGTCAGCCTTTTCTTCAGTACAATTTCGAGCGTCTTAGGAACTATTCCCTTCCGCTTCTCGCAGATGTTGTAGCCCAACTCCGGCACCCTTGTCCTAGAATCCGGGCAACACCCACAAAGTACAGTCTCGGCCGAGATGTTGTGCCTCAGCATTAGTGCTGGGAACATGGATACAAAGTCCACCTCTACGACGTCTGTGTGTAATCCGACCCTAGGCTCGTAGACTAGCCCACCCCTATCGGCGACGAGCAGATCCCAACCTGTCTTGAAAGATTCTGGCTCGCACTTCTTCCAAGGAATCAGGATCCCCTCTTTCCAAGCGACGTAGATCTGCATTGACGACATTATTCTCCCTATGGATGCCCTGGCCGCCCTTTGGAGCGGAACTCTGCAGGTCCTAGAGATCTCGATCAGACCCTCGAGACCTGCTTCTTGGCATATGAATGAGTTGCCGACATCAATATGGACCCGCCCGTAAAGCCTTCTTGCCGGTGCATTGTAGTACACCCTGCCGTAGGAGAAGAAGGACTTTCCCCTCCCGCCCCCATGCATCAAAGGGATCTCTTCTCTGCCCAAGAGGAGCTTCCCCGAGATTCCATTTACGAATGCTCTGTGCGCCAGATATGGTAATGCGAAGGAATCTCCGCCCCTTGTGAATATGATATCAGGATCTTCCTCCCATATCAGTTTCACGAGGTGCGAGATCTTGTCCTCTTCGCTCCCGCCCTCCAAAGTTGTCACGATACCATCCGACTCTACAGATATCCTATCGATCTTGTCTGAAAAGCAGGGCATTGCTCCCTCCTTTTTTGTCTCAACGTTCAACCACAGGGAGCGGAGCGGGGGCACATTGTACTCGCACTCCTCCACAGAGTCAAAGACTTCGTAACTCAGGCATGGGCCTGAATTTGAACACGGTTCTGAACCAGAACAAGAACAAGAATGCGAGCTTGAGCGGTACGCCAAGACGTGTGCTAATGGATAGAGATCTCTGTCGTAAAGGTACGCCTGCTCGACTGGTATATCCACGTTATAAGCCTGCAGCCTCTCATAGCTCCCAGTCCTCAGGATATTGCTTGCCAGGAATGGGATCAACCTATAGTCCTTGACTTCAAGCTCGAGTACCCTCCTCTTTTGTGCATGCATAAAGTCCACGTACTTCTCCAAATACGTTAATCCCTCGACCCCTTTCCTACCGATGCCACCCGCCAGACCCTCGAGGTCCTTGGCTTCGCCCGATATGTACATCCTGTAAACATACTCGTCGGCTAGTTTCAGACGCGCCCCATTCTCGGCGATGATCCATACCGTCATCTTCCCTGGACCAGAAGGGTATGCGTCAAAGATCCAACCCCTAGCGATCCTAGGACTTCTGGAGAAGTCTTTTGATGTACTCAATAGTCTCACGTATCTCCATAAGCTCGATCTCTTGCTTCAGGAGTATGCACATAAACATGGACTCTGATATGACTGGCCTAGCGGCAGCGCTCCCAGCCGAGGCGTGGGTTCTGCAAATTTCTATCATCCTGTCGAAGGCATCTACTTCCTTACCCCTCAAGGCTCTCCTGAAAGCCTCCCATCTGTCAATCTCTGCCTCCAGTGCCTGACGGTATGAGGGGACGGTTCTGCCCAATGGTATCACACCTCCAAGTAATCCATTAAGGAAGCTCGTGGAAGTGTGGCTGCGGAGAAATACTCAATATGCGGGTGGTGCCTCAGATCAAAGTGCAACGCCCTGCCCCTCGCTGGCGTTTCAATAATGACGTCTGATCGTCCGAATAGAGCAGCCTCAAAGTAGAGCCTGCGCCTTGAATTTTTGGGAATGTAGGTTATCAGAACCATTGCTTGATTTTTCTCAGCTATTTCTGAGAGTTTCATACAAAGTCTAAGGAAGAGCAGCTTTGCCTCCGAATCAGACATGTCTCCATGGAAGAAGAGCGAGGCCATGTCTGAAACTATGACGAGTTTCGATTCGAGTTTTTCTACCAAAGGTTTGAGCCTCTCAATCACTAAGGAAGATAGCTGGTGAGCCGTGAATGCCCTTGAGACGTAAATCCTCTTCAAGGCTTCCCTTGGGTCAAAGTTGCGCCGCCGGGCGAGTTCTGCGATCAAATAGGGGCTAAAGGAGTTGCCCCCATCGATGAAGACTGCTGGAGAACTACACCTTAGAAGATGCTGCGCAGCCGTAAAAAATGCCAGCGGCTGTGCCCCCTCACCACACAAGGTCACTATCTCCCCGACCCTTAAGTCTGAGAATATAAAAGCATCGTCTGCCCCATCCCCGTGGACATGGAGGGCCGCTGAAAAGTCACATAACAGGTTTGACATAAAGATCGCCTCTTCACTCGAAATCTGGGTGGCTAATCATGCCGGCGAGCCCCAACATTGAAGGCCCCCTAAAATTTAAGGGATGCATGTGGGACCACCACCAGTAAGATCCTGCCTGTTCAGAGATAAAAAAGTGCCCGAAAGGTCATTACATGGAGAGAGTGTAGATCGAATGTGATCTAAAGTCGACTACACGCGGCTAAAGCCCGTGGGCTTCCTTGCGACATATGAATAGAATCAACTGTAGCATAGAACAACAATAATGAAGCCAAGCTTATGAACCATTCTCTTTCTTGGCAAAGGCACAGACTTGTTCGTCCTTTATGGTGGGGGTTCTGGGGCGTAAACTTCAAAAATTGTTTCTGGCTGATAGGGTGTGATGATAGTTGGTACTGTCATAATCGAGACATGTGAAGATAGAACTTGTATAGAGGCAAGGTCACTGCAATAATAATTGTGAGGGACCTTCGCCTTAGGGTCAAACAAGGATCGTTTCGACGCCCTCTTCTTCCGCGGCTCTGGTCTGTTCCCTGTCAGATGTCAGAAGGGGTAGCCCCCTACTCTTGGCCAAGGTTATGAAGATGGAATCGTAAACGGTGATCCTCCTCCTGACAGCCGCGGAGAGCGCCTCCTCCAAAAATTGTACCTGGTCCTCTACCCTCACGATCCCTGACCTGAGAAAGGCCTTCACGACCTCTCTGGCGTAGTCTTCCTCGAGCCCGCCCATCATGACTCGCTTCCACACTGCGTTGATCGTCTCCTTGAGGGCCAAGTCGAGAGTGACGCACCCCTCCTCCAAGTGTTTCCTGATCTCTGACCAACCTTCTTCCCTTAGAAGGTACTTTATCAGGGCTGATGAATCAATGGCTATCACGATCTTCCCTCACGCTTCTTGTGGCAAAACCCGGGGGGGCGGGGGGCATCTTCTTGAG
>CAZZJY010000077.1:0-3168 GCA_964654895.1 uncultured Nitrososphaerota archaeon | reverse complement strand
TTTTTTTATTAAAAATATTTTAAATTGTAAAAAAGTTATTATTTAATTTAAGACTTCGTTCGGTCTAAGCGCAGATTAGAGTCTGCCGCTAAGCGACAATTATCAAGCATGGGCAGGGTCGATCCCCAAAAGATTAAAAACGTGAAAAAATAGCCAAAACTTTTAGCGCATGTAGGTTGGGATTAAGTGCTGTGGAAGAAGTAGAGTTAGATGCTCTCCACGGCTGAAGGCGGGAGGTTCTTGCTTCAAAGGGGTTCATCGTTTTCGCGACCATTGCCCTTTTAGACTCCTTTAATTCGTCCCAATTTAGAAAAGGGGCGCTTATGTGAGGTGGCATGTTACTCTTTTTTAAAACTGATCATGACCGTCACCCAACCAGCTCGAATATTATCCCATTTTGCAATTCCCTCGGAGCCGATTGTTTGTTGTTTCGGATTACATTGCAAAATAGATGAATCTTTTTTCTTTACTCATGCAGAAGTGGATATGCGTTCTCTATAGTGGCGGTAGAACAGGGTCTTTGTAATCTCCACCATAGCCAGATATGAACCTACTATGATCAATAAGAATGGGTAGAATATGGGAGGCGGCGTTATGAATCCAAACCAAGATCCAACGACGGTCGAGGGGAGGGACAGGGCGAATAGTAGTATGAAGAATGTTGTGAGGATGAGCGCTCTGCTGGGCCTACTCCGGTAGAATGGGGTCCGCCTTGTTCGAATGACAAAGACTACCAGTGTCTGGGTGCATAAGGACTCTATGAACCAGGCTGTTTGGAAAAGTGCGGGCTTGTCCCAAGCCATAAACACCGTCAGTAAGAGAAAGAAGGTCAAGAAGTCGAAGAGCGAGCTGATCCCACCGAAGAAAACCATAAACCGCCTTATCAGCGAAATGTTCAATCTCTTGGGTTTATGCAGATACTCCTCATCAACTCTGTCGGTGGTTATGGCAAACTCCGACAAATCGTAGAGGAAATTGTTGAGGAGTATCTGTATTGGCAACATTGGAAGGAATGGAAGGAATATGGACGCGCCAGCGGCGCTGAACATGTTGCCGAAGTTCGAGCTAATAGCCATTAAGAGGTACTTCATGGTGTTTCCAAAGGTCTTCCTGCCCTCAAGCACCCCCTCGTTCAGAACTCTGAGATCCTTGTCTAGGAGGATTATGTCCGCAGACTCCTTCGCAACATCAACTGCGTTGTTCACAGAAATCCCCACATCGGCTATCTTCATTGATGGAGCGTCGTTAATGCCATCGCCCAGAAACCCTACCACGTGACCGTTGTACCGCAGTGCGTTTAATATCCTGTTCTTTTGAGCTGGCGTGAGCCGTGCGAATATATTTGCCTTCTCAACTATTACTGAAAGAGCCTCATCGCTAATCTGAGGCAGTTCGCTACCCAGAACCACTCCTTCAATCTCTATTCCAAGTTCTCTGCAGATCTTCTTGGTGACGATCTCATTGTCGCCAGTCAAGATCTTTAACTTGATACCAGACTTTTCGAGGAGTTTTATGGACTCCCTTGCGGTCTCCTTTGGCGGGTCTAAAAAAGCTATGAAGCCCAAGAATACCATGTCTGACTCATCGGAGATCGAGTATCTCGTCTTAGCCTCTTTCAGGCGCTTATATGAGATTGCTAGGACGCGGTAACCCTCCTCGCTCAGCTCTTTGAACTTCTGGTGGATTTTTTTCTCTACCTCTGATGTTTTGTCTAAGATCTGCCCTCCAGACTCATAGTAGGAGGAGATCTTAGATATCTCCTCAGGGGCACCCTTTGTAACGAATAGCCGCTCGCCTTCAAAGTCCACTACCACGGAGACCCTCCGTCTGGTGAAGTCGAATGGGACCTCGTCGACCTTCCTGTATCGTGAAGCGTCTATAGGTTTGTGAGAAAGGACGGCATCGTCGAGTGGACTTTTTAGACCTGTCTGGTAAAGGCTGTTAATATACGAGTAAAGTAGGACCTTCTCGTCGTCCTCGCCGTCAATGTTAACGTGAAGGATTAGGACCACTCTGTTCTCTGTGATGGTGCCAGTCTTGTCAGCACAGAGGACATCCATGTTCCCGAAGTTCTGTATGGAGGCGAGGCGCTTCACTACGACGCCCTTTTTTGACATTTCCATAGCACCGCGGGACAGGTTTATGGTCAGTATCATTGGAAGAAGTTCGGGCGTGAGTCCCACAGCCAAGGCTACTGCAAATAAGAGGGACTGGAGGGGATCCTCCTTGAGCATGGCCAGAACAAAAAATACAAAGATAACAAGAGCAAATGTTGTCTGCATTATGAGGGCGCCAAACCTCCGCAGTCCCCTCTGAAATTCGGTCTCGGGGGTATGCCTAACGAGGCTCTTCGCTATCTTGCCGAACTCCGTCCGATTTCCAGTCCTCACCACCACAGCAGTACAAGATCCGCTCACCACGGATGTCCCCATAAACACAAAGTTCTTCCAATCTATGATGGAGCTGGTCGGAGAGATGGGTTCAGGAAATTTTTCCACTGGGAAGGACTCCCCAGTCAGAGCAGACTGATCCACAAAAAAATCTTTGGCTGAAAGCACTCTTGCGTCGGCAGGCACAAGGTCGCCTGCTGCGAGGAGGATTATATCTCCAGGCACAAGCTTGTTGACGTGTATCTCCTGCCGAATGCCGTCCCTGATGAGAGTGGCGGTGGTGGCTACAAGTCTCTGCAGGGACTCTGCAGCCCTTTCTGCCTTCGACTCTTGATAGAACGACAGACCCACGCTCATGGCAACGATGGTGTATATTATTACAGCATTTGTGACTTCTCCTAAAAATCCAGCAATGGCGCCGGCTATGAGCAATATGATGGCTAGAGGGTTCCTGAAATGCAGTAAAAGAGAAGTTGCAGCAGATCTTTTCCTCTTTGTTATTTCGTTCGGACCATAAAGTTCGAGGAGCTCTGCGGCTCTCTCAGAGGAAAGACCAGACATCGAAGAGCTAAGTAGTGAGAGCAGCATCTCCTCTTTGAGCGATAGTGCATCCTCAATACTAATAGGGGTTGAAGGTTGTCCTGAGACGATCCTCGTATTTTCAGGCATGCCTATCAAATCGCTGCTGAAGCAAGTTCAGAATATTAAGATTTTGCTCAAATGCGAGGAAAAATGTCACATGTGAAAAACCCCCAGAATCTTGCTTTTTGCTGACAAA
>CAZZJY010000076.1:0-3230 GCA_964654895.1 uncultured Nitrososphaerota archaeon | reverse complement strand
GAAGTAAAAAATCATGAATTCAAATGTAAGCTGAAATAGAGGCGAACCCAAAATCCTTTTCAATAACAGATACATATCTATTATTCCTAGGATCAATGATGCCAAACTTGCGTATCTCAGTTCTTCTTTTACCATGAGATTTTTGAGTTTTTTCCATATATAAAAGCATTTTCTGGAGAGAAAACAATATATAGAAGTGCTTTCTGTCTTTTTCAAGAAATTAGTTTTAGCGAATTTGGAGGATGCTATTATGGCGCAGAGTTTACCAGTATTGGTATTAAAAGAGGGCACCTCAAGGACGACTGGAAGGGATGCCCAGAGGGCAAACATAATGGCTGCAGTGACACTTGCCGAGGCTATCAGGTCCTCCTTGGGACCCAAGGGAATGGACAAAATGCTCGTTAGCAGCTTCGGTGATGTTACAATCAGCAACGACGGTGCAACAATCGTGAAAGAAATGGACGTTCAGCACCCCGCCGCCAAGATGATGGCTGAGGTCGCAAAGGCGCAGGACACCGAAGTCGGCGACGGGACCACTACCGCAATGGTTCTTGCTGGTGCGCTGCTCAGGAAGGCTGAGGACCTTCTGGATCAGGAGATCCACCCAACCGTGATCATCGAGGGTTACAAGAAAGCCATGGAGAAGGCAATTTCCGTCATAGACAGCATGGCAATAAAAGTCGATCCGACCGACAAGAAAAAGCTCAAGGACGTGGCAATAACAACCCTGAGCGGAAAGAGCGTTGTGGCAGGTCACTTTGAGAGGCTTGCCGACCTCGTAGTTGAGGGCGCTCTATCTGTAGCTGAGAAGGTTGGCGACAAGTACAAGGTCGACCTAGACAACATCAAGCTCGAGAAGAAGAAGGGCGAATCACTCGACGAGACCCAGCTGATCCACGGGATCGTCTTGGACAAGGAGATCGTCCACCCTGGGATGCCCAAGAGGATCGAGGACGCAAAAGTCGCCGTACTCGACTGCCCACTCGAGATAGAGAAGACTGAGATCACCGCAAAGATCAACATAACCTCACCCGAGCAGATGAAGAGCTTCCTCGACGAAGAGGCAGCAATGTTAAAGAGCATGGTGGACAAGATTGCGGCAACTGGCGCAAACTTTGTGGTGGTCCAGAAGGGCATAGACGACATAGCACAGCACTACCTTGCGAAGAAAGGCATAGCGGCCGTCAGAAGAGCCAAGAGGTCCGATATAGAGAACCTTGCCAAGGCTTGTGGCGCAAGGATCGTGACAACCATAGACGACCTCACTCCCAAAGACCTTGGCTACGCAAAACTCGTCGAAGAGAGGCGCGTCGGGAAGGACAAAATGGTCTTTGTTGAAGGGTGCAAGAACCCCAAGGCAGTTACAATCCTTGTCAGAGGAGGAACCGACCGGTTCGTGGACGAGGCAGAGCGCTCACTCCACGATGCAAAGTGTGTTGTGAGGAACGTCATACAAGATCCGTGGCTTGTCCCAGGCGGCGGCGCTCCTGAGGAGGAGATCGCAACCACTCTGAGGGACTATGCCAAGTCCTTCAGCGGCAGGGAGCAGTTAGCAATACTCAAGTTTGCCGAAGCCATGGAGGAGATACCCACAACACTGGCCGAGAACTCCGGTCTCGACCCGGTAGATATACTGGTGGAGCTCAGATCCGCTCATGCCAGGGGCGAGAAATACGCTGGCGTAAACGTCTTCACAGGCAAGGTCGTCGACATGGCAAAGGAAAACATCTTCGAGCCGGCGAGCGTAAAGAAGCAGGCCATAAAGTCTGCAACCGAAGCAGCTATAACCCTCCTGAAGATAGATGATATCATCGCCGCTGCTGCGCCCAAGAAGGAGAAGGAGGAGAAGAAGGGCGAGGGCGGCGAAGAAGGATACTCAGGAATGGGCGGAATGAGTTGAGTCCAGAGAGTGAGAGCCGGCAGATACTTGGTCCAGAAGTGATGACTAGATTCGAGAGGGCTAGGGTACTTGGAGCCAGGGCCCTCCAGATCTCCATGGGGGCCCCACCGCTAATAGAGACTGCAGGGAAGACTCCATTGGAGATTGCGGAGCAGGAGCTCAAGATGGGCGTCCTCCCAATAACCATAAGGCGAAAACTTCCAGACGGGAGATACCAAGACATACCCCTAAAGTGGCTCCTTAAAAACCAATAATTTTTTTTATCACTCTTTAAGAGTGTTTCTCAAGATTTTTCCCATTCCAAACCCGTTACGTATTTCTCTACATATTTCTCCGCTAAAGTTCCAACTCTGACAGATCTTTAACCATCAAATAGGCGTCTTCCCCGTCCCTGTAGTATCCCTCGATTATTCTGCTCGCCTTGAACCCGAGCTTCCTGTAAAGTTCGATGGCAGGCTTATTACTGACCCTCACCTCCAAGTATATCTCCGTTGCCCCGCACTCGCGAACCCTCTTTATCCCTTCAGTCATGAGGCTGTAACCAACGCCTCTGTTTCGGTGCTCCTTCATCACCGCGATCGAAATCACGTGCCCCTTCTTGGCAAAAGCCGTCCTAATATTCGATATGCCAAACTCGATCCTGCACATGTTATAGCCAATTACTTTGCCGTCCACCTCTGCCACCAAGAATATTTTGGGGTTCTCATAGTGGTGCTCTAAGAAGAAGGCAGGAGAATAATTCTCCGGAAGGCAGACCTTGTTTATGGTCATGACAGCATCGATGTCTTCTGGTCTGAACTCCCTAATGATATAATTGGTGTACACTTTCCTAACCTTCTCTGCCGTTCTTCTGTCCCTTTCTCTAAAAGTCTCCCCTTATAATTTTTTCATCAAACGAACTTCAAACATTCTAATAACAAAAGTAATTTGCAACTTGAACTTATTTCAGCACATCAAGTCCCTGACGAATTGGATTACGAGACTTCTGCCGCCTCAAAAGTCATTCCGATACAGCCCTTCCACCCTCCCAGTAATGTAGCCAGTACTCCACAAATTTTTTCAACTCCTCCTGATTGCTTGTTGCCAAGATTGCCTCCTCTCTTCTCAATAGCCTATTTCCAGAGAGAGCTATCCCAAAAAACTTCTCCCCCGCCCTCCAAACACCTGCCCAGGTATCCTTGCCAGAGAGTACCTTGAGACCAAAAACTCCAGACCTTATCGCCTCCAGAATCCGCTGCATGTTCTTTTCCGCCACCCCGCGCCTCGACTCGAGCCGCTTGATCCCTGCCTCCAACTTCTGCCTCTTTGACAAATCGATCTCCTCGCTCAG
>CAZZJY010000075.1:0-7841 GCA_964654895.1 uncultured Nitrososphaerota archaeon | reverse complement strand
GGCGACCCGGTAGCAGCAGCCGCTGTGGGGGGCAAGCTAAAGGCTGCCATGCCCGGCACGGTTATGAGTTTGAAGGTCAAAGTGGGTGACGCCGTTAAGGAAGGTGACGTGATACTAACCTTGGAGACGATGAAAATGGAGAACCCGATCAAGTCAAACAGGGCTGGCACTGTAAAGGAGATCAAGGTCCAGCCAGGCAAATTTGTAAATGTTGGAGACCCGCTGGTAGTGATAGAATAGGGAGATGGGGTGTTATATTATGGCTACATCATTGGTTGATAAATTCAAGGAACTGAACGAGCTTAAGGAGAAGGCAAAACTTGGTGGCGGAACTGAGGCCATAGAGAAGCAGCACAAAGCTGGAAAGCTCACCGCGAGGGAGAGGATAGAGAAACTCCTCGACCCAGGCAGCTTCGTGGAAGTCGATCAGTTTGTCGTTCACAGGTGCTATGACTTCGATATGGACAAGAAACGCGTCTTGGGAGACGCCGTTGTAACAGGCTACGGCACGATAAACGGTAGGACCGTCTTCGTGTACTCGCAGGACTTCACATTTGTGGGCGGCTCGCTGAGCGAGATGCACGCCAAAAAGATCGCAAAAATTCAGGACATGGCGCTGAAGGCTGGCGCCCCCCTCATCGGGCTAAACGACTCCGGAGGAGCGAGGATACAGGAGGGCATAAACTCACTGGCGGGCTACGGGGAGATCTTTTACAGGAACGTCATGGCATCGGGGGTAATCCCTCAGATAATAGCCATCATGGGTCCGTGCGCGGGAGGTGCGGTCTATTCACCAGCACTTGCCGACTTCATATTCATGGTTCGCAAGACGAGCTACATGTTCATAACCGGTCCTAAGGTCGTAAAAGCCGCGATTGGCGAAGATGTAACATTTGAGACCTTGGGTGGTGCAGACGCCCACGCGAAACTGAGCGGGGTAGCCCACTTCGCTGCGGACAACGACGAGGACTGCATAAAGCAGATAAAGCAGCTTCTGAGCTACCTCCCGTCTAACAACATGGACGACCCCCCAATCCTCGAGTGTGCCGACCCTCCTGACAGGATGGACGAGGAGCTGAACGAAGTCGTACCAGCCGACCCGAAGAAGCCATACGACGTCCACGACGTGATCAATCACGTCTTTGACAAAGGCTCGTTCTTCGAGGTTCACGCACAGTTTGCCCCGAATGCCGTTGTCGGCTTTGCCAGATTGAATGGCAGGTCGGTTGGGGTTGTTGCAAACCAGCCTTTGGTTTACGCCGGGTGCCTAGACATTGACTCTTCAGACAAGATAGCGAGGTTCGTTAGGACCTGCGACGCCTTCAACATACCCCTCGTGACTTTTGTTGACGTTCCTGGTTATCTTCCTGGGACAAAGCAGGAGCACGGTGGGGTGATAAGGCACGGTGCAAAGGTCATCTACGCGTACTCGGAGGCCACTGTTCCCAAGCTCACCGTCATAATGAGGAAGGCCTACGGCGGCGGCTATATTGCAATGTGCAGCAGGCACCTCGGTGCTGACGTGGTCTTCGCATGGCCGACTGCAGAGATAGCGGTCATGGGACCCGAGGGTGCTGTTGAGATCATCCACAGGAACGAGCTGATGAAGGCCAAGACGCCAGAGGAGGTCAAAGAGATAACCAATAGGCTCGTCGCAGAATACAGGAACAAGTTCGCCAACCCCTACGTGGCGGCCAACCTCGGATATGTCGATGCCGTCATTCTGCCCAAGGAGACCCGACCCATGCTGATTAAGGCACTTGATGCTCTTGTAACCAAGCGCGAGATACAGCCAAGACCGCCAAAGCGCCACGGCAACATACCTGCATAATCTACTCTTCTTTTCCCCAACCTTCTTTCATTCTCTCCTTTCCTTTTCTTATCTTATTTTCTCTCTTCTCGGAAATCAAAAGGAATTTTATTTTCTGCATGAACTAAATTAAAGTTGCAAAACCGACTGGAACTCTGATCAGATTTTCTCCAAAATTCAATAACTATCACTTTTCTTCTTAACTTTTTTATATATCTGCTTTATAAAACATTTCTCGTCGGGGTAAATTCTCTTGCTCTCTCGTGCCCGGATAACCATCTATGGCGTAGTACAAGGGGTTGGCTTTAGGTACTTCACACTGAGGATCGCGAGGAAACTTGGTCTTGTCGGTTATGTCCAAAACTTGAAAAACGGGAGCGTCGAGATTATGGTGGAAGGAGAAAAGCGGACCATCCTAAAGCTCATTGAGGAGGTGAGGATAGGTCCGCCGGGCGCATCCGTTGAAAACCTGAAAATAGTATGGGAGACGCCAAAAGAGGACTACAAAGACTTCTTAATCCTCAGGTAGCTCAAAATAAAGCCCTCCACTCCTCATTTTTCCAGTGAAAATAATTATCGAGTAGCCCATTTTTGGTCAAGAATTATAAATCATTATAGACACATCAAAATTCTTTTATAACATCAAAAGAATTCCTAGATTGTCTGGTGTTGCAAATGGCATCATCAAAATACGTCATCCCGTTTGAGTCTCTCAGGAAGACTGATGTTAGTCTTGTAGGTGGCAAGAACGCAAACCTCGGAGAATTGATCTCCATCGGTATACCCGTGCCACCTGGCTTTGCCATAACTGCAGAAGCCTACAAGTTACATATAGAAGAGAACAAGCTGGCGCCAAAGATCTACGATCTACTTTCAAAAGTTGACGTCTTGGACAGCGCCTCGTTGGAGTCCACGTCTTCTGAGATCAGGAAGCTGATCGAATCTGCCGAACTTCCCGATTTGCTCAAATCTGAAATAACTCGCGCCTACAAGGAACTCGGCGAGAAGCTCGGGAGGAAAAACCCGATGGTCGCCGTCAGGAGCAGCGCCACCGCAGAGGACCTCCCGAGCGCCAGCTTCGCAGGGCAGCAGGATACCTTCCTATTCGTCGAGGGGGAGGATGTGCTTCTCAAGTACGTTAAGAAATGCTTCTCCTCGCTTTACACCCCTAGAGCGATAGCGTACCGGAAGGCAAAAGGCTTTGAGGACAGCAGGGTTTACCTCAGCGTTGGCGTCCAAAAGATGGTGAACAGCAAAGCTGCCGGAGTCATCTTCACCTTGGACCCTGCCACCGGGAACAGGGACGTCATCCTGATAGAAGGCACATTCGGTGTGGGGGAGACCATTGTCCAGGGGAGGGTTAGACCAGACCAATTCGTGGTCGACAAAAAGAACCTAACCATAATGAAGGAGACTATCTCAGAGAAATCTAGGATGTCTGTCAAATCGCCCGCCGAGGGGGGTGGTGGCTTCATCAAGGAGATCCCTGTCCCGGAGAACATGAGAGAGTCCCCCTGCATAACTAGGGACCAAGTGATAATGCTGGCGAGGTACGCAATAGAGATCGAGACCCACTATGGTATGCCCATGGACATAGAGTGGGCGCTTGACGGAGATGATAACCGCCTCTACATCGTCCAGGCTAGGCCTGAGACTGTGTGGTCCCAGAAAGAGAAGGCCAAGGAGGAGGGGCCCTCAATCAGAGGGGAGAAGAAGCGCCTCCTCCGTGGTCTGCCGGCCGCCCCAGGCATAGTTTCGGGCAAGGCCAGGGTTATAGTGGATGTCAAGGACATCGGGCAGTTCCAGCCGGGCGAGATCCTAGTCACACATATGACCTCGCCAGACTGGGCTCCTGCCATGAGGAAGGCTCGTGCAATTGTAACCAACAGCGGTGGCATCACCTGCCATGCTGCAATAGTGAGCCGCGAGCTGGGCATTCCTTGCATCGTTGGCACGGTGAATGCCACATCCGTGATAAAGACCGGGCAGGTCATAACGGTCGACGCCACCCATGGCATCGTTTACGACGGAGACCTCTTGGCTGCTGAAGAAAAGAAGGAGGCAGCCCCCCTAGCAATCAACGTGTCTGGGATCTATCCGCCCACGGGAACTAAGATATACATGAACTTGGGAGAGCCGGCGATGATAGACAAGTATAAGGATCTGCCATTTGACGGAATAGGTCTGATGCGGATAGAGTTCATTATAGCCGACATCATAGGCGAGCACCCCCTCTACCTCATAGAGAGGCACGAGGAGGAACGTTTCATTGACAAGCTCGCCAGCGGGATCGCATGGGTGGCAAGAAACATCTATCCCAGGCCTGTTGTGGTTCGATTCAGCGACTTCAAGACAAACGAGTATAGGCAGCTGAAGGGTGGTGACAAGTACGAGCCACAGGAGCACAACCCGATGATCGGCTGGCGGGGCGTGAGCAGGTACATCTCGCCCATTTATGAACCTGGCTTCAGGCTGGAATGCAGAGCAATTAAACGCGTCAGGGACGAGTGGGGACTCAAGAACGTTTATGTCATGCTACCATTTGTCAGAACCACCTGGGAGGTGGAGAAGTGCCTCTCCATAATGAAGGAGGAGGGGCTTGAGAGGAGCAGGGACTTCAAGGTCTGGCTTATGGCCGAGATACCTTCAATAATCTTCATGGCAGACGAGTTCTCAAAGCTGTGTGACGGGTTCAGCGTGGGCAGCAACGACCTGACCCAGCTGATTCTCGGCGTTGACAGGGACTCCCCCATCCTGCCAGCGCAGGACTCGCGGTATTTCGATGAGAGGGACCCGGCGGTCCTCAGGGCGATATCCCACCTGATAAAAGTGGCCCACAAGAACGGCGTGACGGTCAGCATATGCGGACAAGGTCCGAGCGTCTACCCTGAGCTCTCAGAGTTCCTAGTGAGGCAAGGAATAGACAGCCTGAGCGTTAATCCCGATGTTGTGGTGTGGACCCGAAAGATTGTGGCTGGAATTGAGCGCAGGGTCATGCTGGAGGAGGTTCTAAAGTCGAGAAAGGAGGGCGATTGGCGGCTAGAATCGCCCTAAACCCCCTCCTCCTCGGCATCCTCAACCCCTCCCTCTGTCAGCGTTACGTAGGTCGTATCCCTCGCATGCTTCGGCGAGTCTATGCAGGTCAACTTTGTCATGCCCTTGCCCCTCTCAAGCCACAACCTGAATGTACTCCCGTGCGCGACTATGTTGCCTCCCGCAGGTCTTGCAGGTCTGGCGCCAGGTATGACCTCTGGGACGTCCACGACCTGGTTTGTAGCAACAACTATGAGATCGTAGAGAGCGACCAGCCTCTGGAGCCCGTGCATAAAGTTGTTCAGCCTTTGTTGCCTTAAGACAAGATTTTCCCTGCCGGGGTACTCACTCCTGAAGTGGGAGGTTAGCGAGTCCACGATCAACAGCTTTACAGATTTTTCCTTAATGTACCGGATCGCCTCTCTGAGACCCTCAAACTGGTGGTCCGAATTTATGGCTCTGAAGCAGTAAACGCCCTCGAGTATCTCTTCGTCCTCAATTCCAAAGCGCTTTGCTATCTGCAGAATCCTTTCAGGTTTGAGGGTGTCCTCTGTGTCGATGTAAAAGGCGGTGCCGCTCAGCCCTCCCCTATTCTCCGTGAGCTGCACTGTCACGCAGAGCTGGAGGCAGAGCTGTGTCTTCCCGGTCCCAAATGCGCCTATGAGCTCGGTTATTCCAGGTTCGAGCCCTCCCCCTAGCAACCTGTCGATATTTTTCGAACCTGTGGTCAATCTCGGCATCTTTCTCCTCCTCTCCAAAAATTCCTTTGCGCTCAACACCTTTGGGAGGCACAACTCCCTAGCACTCTTCGTTGCCTCCTCTGCTTTCCCCTCGCCCAACTCGCTCCTTTCCAGGAGCTCTCTGACAGAGATCGCGGCAAGCTCCTTAACAGAGCTAATCCCTGCCCTCCTAAGCTTCTCTGCCGTTGAGGAGCCTATCCCTGCAAGGTCCTCCAGGTCTAGCTCTTCACCAACACCATCCATATTACTGCACCAAACCAATCATATCTTCTCGGATGCCCTCCTGAGGAGCTCTATCGCCTCCGTTATCAAAGTCATAGCATCGCGATCCTCGCCCTTGGAAGAGGAGAGGAGCGCAGACTCAGACCTTAAGATCCCAAAGTACTCGTCCACAGAGTACCTCTCCAAGAAGACAGTCCTCTCCTTGCCGTACTTCCCCCTAGAGAGTATCTTTCTGGAGACTCTGCCCTCTCCCTCTAGGCTCACCTCCACCCCTATTATCTCGTCCCCCTCGCCCCGTCCCAGGCTCCAGAATATCGCCCTGTCCGTCACATGTTTCACCCTCAAGCCTCCCCGCCCTCCGCCTCGCGTAGCGCGTTCTCACCAACCTTGGTGAGCCTGTACCACTTCGTTCCTGTCCCATTCATGTACTCCACCACTATGAAGTACCGCTTCAAGATCCTGACCACATTTCTCAAAGTTGCGTTCCTTTGAGAACTCACTGCCTCCACAGGCACCCTGCCTTCGCCAACTAGCCTCAAGAACTCCTTCGCGTAGAAGAGAGACGCCCTGTCCTTGAATAGCCTCTCTAGCATTCCTACACTTCTACCTCCAGCAGAATCCAGATACGAGACCTCCTCGCCTAGGGCCTTCATGTGCGCCTCGATCTCGTCGTCGCTAACAACCCTGAATTCTGGGCTCCTGAACCTCAGGTAAAATGGGGCTCTTTTCCAAGTCAGTACAAGCCCGGTGCCCTCCTCAAGGTATCTGAAATGCTCTAAATCCAAACCGTCCGCCAGTCCCCTGATCCACCTCACCTCGTCATACCAAATCGGTCCACAGAATACATATGCCGTCCCTAGGACTGGGACATGAGTCAAGTCATCCGACCCGATGTATACGGGTATTCCCCTGTAGCTCAAGTCTTCGATCATGTCCCTCACAATGCCCTTTAACCACACTGAACCTGAGATCATTGACCAGTCAAGCCCGTCAATCACCACAAGCGTGGCTCTGCACCCCTTAATCCTGGCAAGGGAGGCAGCCATCATCATAACCCTCTCCTTCAACATGAGGCTGCCAAGATCGAGTATCATTGGCGCAGGCAGCTCCCTGCCATTTCCCTTAAAGATTGGGGCTACCGGTCCTGCCTCCAGCTCTGAGAGGACATTTTTGAGGCACTCGATCTTGTAGCTTTCCTTCGGTTGGGCCTCTGCCTCCATCTGAAGGAGCCTCTCGAATATCCCTTCTAAGGTTGGGCAATGATCCCCATCCCTGTAGGCATTCTCGAGAGCCTTTGCAAGGTATATGCACTCATCGCGGCTCAGGTTGTATATGTCCCCAAAGATCAGGGCAAATTCCTTGGAGTACCCTAGGAATGCCTCACTTAACGGGTTGAAAGTTGGGTGCTTTCCGACTTTGTATATCTTCATTGAGGGTATATAGTCAATAAGTCCTGCGTACCTGCCCTTAATGTCCAAGACGAGAGGAACACGACCTCCTTCAAAACCACTAATCATGAGCTCCACCATCATCCTTACCCTTGCCCTCTCATCCCCGATGACAACTACCTTCGAAAATTCTGCCTCCCCGATCTCCTTTAAATCAGCACGCACTGCCAACTTGTTCTTGCTTCTACTGGGCAAGCCCAAAGTCTTGAGCTTCTGTCGTCTCATCTAAATACCCCCAGGGGTAAGCCATCCGTGACCTCATCACCCTTGCACAGGGTGACCTTAAGTGTCGGAGATTCTGATCTCAGGGCATCAAAGATCCTCAATGCAGCCTCTCTTGCCTCCTTTTCCACATCAACCTGAATTCCAGGAAGAACCTTTGAAACGGAATGAATTCGCACCTTCTCGATTTTGTCTTTGGTAACCAATGAGATCGTGATCCCTCCTCTTAGCCCAACATTATCCAAGATCGCCCAGATCACATCTCCAATGTTGCTCGTCAACCTCTCCGGGAGATCCCGTACCTCAATCCCGTAAACGTACTGGACTCCAAAAGCCCTTGGAATTACTGCGTAACACTGACTATTG
>CAZZJY010000074.1:0-4007 GCA_964654895.1 uncultured Nitrososphaerota archaeon | reverse complement strand
TCAACTCTCTTTTTCATACTAACGTCTATTTTTGCGGCTTTTATGGCAACTGATTCGTCTAATGGAGCCAGGGCACTTCTTTCCTTGATGAATTTTATCTGTCTGTCAGCCTGCTCCTCTCCTTCAACCTTGAGGGTTTTTGAGTAAACCTCAGCGAGGCAAATTGTGGGAGTTATTTTTTCTTCCAGACCCTCGATTATGGGTCTTACTACCTCCCCTGATTTGGTCCCCATGAAATACTCTATCCAAGCATAAGAATCTATGATGTATCTCATGTCCTTTCCCTATGATCTCGGAGGTCGCTTATATCTGTGGCTTTCATAGTGCCAAACATGCTCTCTTTTTTGGAAAAGTATTCGATGAGGATTTTATTTATCAAGTTAGAAATGTTTCTCCCACCAGCTCTTTCTTTAAGGACCTGGTGCACATCCTCCCTCAGAAGCACGGTTGTTTTTCTTGCCATAAACACCACCGTATACATCTACATATACATCTTTATAAAATTTGTGAAAAAACTCTTGGGCGATTTTCTGGGCAGCACTCTCGTCACTTCACAATTCTTATGTTTCTATTTAAACAGAATCGTAAGAATCCCTTAAATATGGCGCCATAATATCGATAATTGGGTGAAGTGATTGGGCTTGAAGGAAGAGTTCCTCGACCTACTTGAGCGCGATAGGAGCTTCAGGTATGCAATAGCAGGGCTCATAGGGATCGAGGAAGTGCTCCGGAGGCTCGACAAACACGAGGAGGAGCTCGTTAGGCTCAGGGAGGATATGGTTGCTGGGTTTAGGAGGCACGACGAGATCTTAGAGAAGCACGCCCAAGAGATAGCAAAGCTTAGGGAGGATATGAATAAAGGCTTCATGCTTGTGGAGAGGCATATATCTGCTCTTGGTGCGAGGTGGGGGATCGTCGCAGAGGAGGCTTTCAGAGAGGGCTTGAAGGGGCTGCTTGAGAAGGAGATGAAGTTGAGGGTGGAGAAGTGGATCCGCAGAGACGAGGAAGGAAGAGTCTTTGGGTATCCTAGCACAGTTGAGGTAGACGCCGCTGTGCATGATGGGGATGTTATTTTGGTAGAGGTGAAGTCCCATGTCGGAGCATCCGATGTATCGTTGTTCAAGAGAAAGGCGGACTTTTTCGAGAAGGAGACTGGCAAGAAGGTCGCGAGGAAGGTTATGGTAACGCCTTACGCTGAGGAGAAGGCTATGGAGGCAGCGAAGTCGCTTGGAATAGAGATCTACACAAAGGTTTGATTGTTGATTGGGAGACCGTTACCTCAAGGATAATATCGGATTTTCAAGCGGGCTTTAATGAGACCATCAGGCAAACACTGAATTTGAGTTTGCGCATATTGTTATTTGGCCGAAACAACAACTTCATTCTCAAGCCGGCGCTAGTGAAGAGCTTTGGACATAGGTCTGGGGGGCTGCTTTCAAAATTCTTTAACTTTGAGTCTTCTGTACTTGTGGCGAGTTCTAATAGTTAGAGATCGGTTTTGAAGATTGCGTTGGGATGGAAAATAGGGGCGCATCAACTACAGGGCGAGGTTGTGATGGGATTTCAGGAGGATTATCCATGCGGAACTTTTATCCAGAGGGGTGGAGAGGATGATCTGCCAACAGGGTCAAAGGTCAACAAATGCGTGGGGGAGGCGCCTTGGGGCTGCTGGAGTTTCAGTCTAGGCTGAGGGGCTGCAGGTACTGCAAAGATGTTCTTGGGCTCAAGTTCGAGCCAAAGCCCTTGGTCTGGGGGAGGGAGGGGGCGAGAATAGTTGTGATAGGGCAAGCCCCCTCAATAAGCGCAGGTCTTTGCGGTAGACCATTCTCTAAAGATCTGGAGACCCCTGATGCCAGCGGCAAGAGGCTCATCGAGTGGCTCGGAGTCCAAGAGAGGACTTTCTTTAACCCAGAAATCTTTTACATCACTGGTGTGGCGCACTGCTATCCTGGCAGGGGCAGGGGAGGGGATATGCCACCCCCGAGGATCTGCGCAGAGATGTGGCTGGGAGAAGAGCTCTCTTACCTCTCCCCGAGACTTTTTGTTGTACTCGGGAGGTACGCGGCTTCCTGGGCTTTTCCAAAGATGAGGTTTGAAGACCTGGTATTCCGGGAGCTCGAGTTCAGGGGCAGGACCGCGATCGTCCTCCCACACCCATCACCAGCCAACAGGGGCTGGTTCAAGGCGCATCCTGAATTTGCTGCCAGGTTGACGGTATTGAGGGGGTTAATCAATCGTGCACTGTCAGGATCCGTATTGAAGAACCGCAGACCATAAATGGCACGAGGTTATCACCCACAATATTGAGGCTCCAGTTGTGGAGAAAGAGATCCGAGGGGAAACTCTGGCACTGTTGGCTAAGGCCTCTGACCTTTTCTGCTCACTTGCTGTTTTGGGTCTTCACAACCTCCGCGGAGTTCAATCCGCGCCACTTGATGGTGAAGCCGAGGTGGTGGATGAGGGCGATCGGGTCACCAATGCCCTCTTCTCTTAGCTTCCTGGACAATTCCTCTAGAGAAGACCCGCAGTTGATCATGGACGCGAGCCTTTGCAGCCCGTCTTTGCGGATGAGGTCTTCGCCGACTAAAACGTAGCCTTCGGGCGGGCTATCTGAGAGCCTCTTGAGGAGAGCGCCCTTCGAGACGCCGAGGTTGGCTGCGAGATCGCCCACGTGCACCAACGGTCCCTCGACAGTCAAGGGCAACCGCTCCAGCCTGCTGAGTTCAGATGCGACCATCGCCTTCTCCTCCATCTCAAGGCGGTCCAGTATGGGCTTAAGCGGGACTTCGCCCCTGAAAGTTATGACCTCGCCGGGTATCTCTCCGGAGACCCCAAGGTCAACGTCTGCCGCAACTATGAGGTTAATATTGCGATCTCGTGCTGCATGGATCTTCGAGATCTTCCTCCTTATATATTCGGGCGTCCAGAAGCCGACTATCTCGAGGTAGACCCTCCTCCCCTGAAGTTCGAAGGCAAAATCGGGGATCATGGCGCCGCCGGGCACCGGTATGGGGTCTGGCTCCCTCAGGAGCCGCCACTTGCTGCCAAGAGAGGAAAACCTCTGAGCGAAGGACTCCTCGAGTGAGCTGTCGTAGGTCTCTGGAGCAGGCAGTTCTGGGAAATGGACGCCCTCTGAGGATTTGAGCTCGAAGTTCAGGAGCCTGTTGCCCCTGCCGATTATCTGCGCACGGATCCTCCAGTTCTTCGACGTGAGAAGCTCTGGGAGGAGCTTTGCGAGGCTCGTCCCGTAACGCTCGGTCATCTTGATGATGGATATCGGACCTTCCACCAGCACAGTGTAGTTGCCGGGCGATCCAGATATGGAGTACATGAGCCCGAGCCTCTTTATGGACCTGAAGATCCTCTTCCAGTTCCCCTCCACGGAGAACTCGACGAACTTTGACTTGAACAGTAGGGTCTGCGTGAGGGATAGGTTGTAGTGGGCTAGGAGCTCCTCTGGGGTGGGAGGGGCGAATGACTTTAGGGTCTGCTCCCCCTCCAGGTCGCTCCACATGTAGCGCTCGATCCATTCCGGCGGGACTTTAAGCCTCTCCGAAGCCTCCAGGATCACCTCCTCCTTTTTTGCTGGCGATGGTACAAAGCCCTTGGAGAGGTCGAAGACCGTCTCCCTGATGGTCTGGGGGTCCACCGGACTCTCTGTGGCGAACTCCGAGAACCTGTCCAAGACGGCGGACAATCCCCTGATTAGGCGGAAGTTGTGGGGGCCGTACTCCAAAAGCCTGAGCTGGGAGCGCATCTGGGAGCGCTTCTTGCCGAGGTTGTTCCTGTATCGCTCTACCAGAGGCGGGGCTAACCTCAGGAGCTGGGGGGTCGGCGCCAGGTAGCACGGCTTTACACTACCTCTGAAGGTCTTGGCGACCAGCAGCTCTGACGGGAGCATTAGAGCGCCGCCCTCCTCCTGCGGCTCGGGTTTGCTTCTGCGGGAGATCTGGGGGGGATCTCGCTGGGCTCTGTCGGATGTGCGCCTACAACCTGGCCGATCGGAC
>CAZZJY010000073.1:0-3351 GCA_964654895.1 uncultured Nitrososphaerota archaeon | reverse complement strand
TTTTTTAATTTTTCTATATTTTTAATTTTCCAATCATTTAATGTTAAATTTTATGTAATTAGATGAATACTTTTTTAATAAATTGAAAAAATTTTAACATTATGCAATTTTAATTCGTGAAGGCTTCACGGGAGAGACCTGACCATGAACTTGCATAGTCGGTCGCCCTTGGCTATGCACTCTTCCTCAACCACATTGAAGCTCCTCCCAAAGAGTTCGGATAGCGTCCCTGCGATTATCCCACGTACAAACCGGCTGTAGGGGATCGACCTGTACTTTCCGAGCTCGCATTCGAAAGAGTTGTGCACAACTATCGTGCCCCGGTCTTGGGCAAGGTCTTGGACCTCAATGCGGCCGAAGCCAGCCCACTTGATGCGAAAAATAAGAAGAGAGCCTTATCCTCTAAATCATCAAGAGCATCGAAAAATCTACGAATGTGCTCTTTCGTGGGCAGGTAATGGTTCAAGTTGAACTGTTTAGGGGGGAACACGAAAGAATCCATAAGGTCCTTGCCAAGGTATTCCTTGAAAAACAACTTCAGGCCCTTCAGTTGGTTGGCATAAGACCAACTGTTTTTGTAAAGTGAGAGGTATCGGCGGATGTCTTGGACGGTTATGTTCCTGTGGTCTTTTTTCGTGAATGAGAGAAGGCGCATAACTGCAGAAACATAATGCCTGACCGTACCGATGCTCAACTGCTTATCTATACTGCAAAAATCCCTGAAGTCCTGAATTACAGTAAAGTCGATGGTCTTACTGTAAGAAAATTTACTGTAACGTGAGCCAACTAAAGTTGATTTTGATGTGGATTTGATGTTATTTTTAATTCTGGTGCGGGGAGTGGGATTTGAACCCACGAAGGCCTACGCCATAGGAGCTTGCTGGGCAGGCTGTGCCTCTCAGTCCTACCCCTTTGACCTGGCTTGGGAATCCCCGCTCGGAGTATTTCTTGAACAAACTTGCCTTTAACTTTGTCGTTCCCACAATTAAGTGCAAGGAATATACTCAATATTTGAATGCAAGACACAATCTAAACTTAAATATAGTTGGTGTGTTTCTTTTAAGGAAGGTAATTTAGATGAAGGATGATCTCCTCATAGACCTCGCCCAGAAGATCAACAACCCTGAACTTAGAGAGAAGGTAATAGAACTTCTCAAGAATCCCAAACTCACATTTCTGGATCACCCCGAAAAGTACACGAGTATGAAGGACTCTCCAGCCAGTAAGAGGAGGCACCACTCATACCAAAAGGGGCTGGTGATACACACCATAGCTACGACCAGGCTGGCCCTTAGCCTCGCCGAGATTTTGGAAGAGGTATACAGGGTTAGGGTGGACAGGGACGTCGTGATAGCAGCCTCGCTGTTACACGACCTCTTCAAGCACCTGACTTATTTTGAGGTTTATCCAGGGAAGTATGTCAGATCCAAGCTCGGAGAGCGGCTGGACCACCTGTCCCTGATCACTGGGGAGCTCTATGCCAGGAAGTTTCCTCTGGATGTGATTCACGCAGTTGTGGCGCACCATGGAGACAATGGTCCGATAGAGCCAAGGACGATAGAAGCCCTTCTGGTTCATATGGCTGACAGGACCGATGCCGAGATAAACGACAAGGTTCTCTTTGCAGCTAGGGAGATAATTAAAGAGTGCTTGATGAAGGAGGTCGTCACTCTGCCCAAGGAGGTTTCCCCCTACGAGGTCATTCTCGCCAAAAAGGAGGGGGGCTGCGAGGAGGTAAGGAGGCGCTTCTCCTCAATGATTTGAATAGTGAGAGGGATGGTGATGAGATGGTGCAAGAAGGACACTGGGTAAGGCAGATCGTGGATCAGATACTTGCAAGAGGAGACCAGAAGATAGTCATCCACACAGGCAAGACGCCCTCCGGACCAATACATATAGGGGCTGAGCGGGAGCAGTTCATATGCAGCGCGATCCAGATAGAGTTGGAGAGGAGGGGCTATGAATCAACCTTCAACTTCATCATAGACTCCTATGACCCGTTGAAGTCTGTACCTGCGGGAATAGAGGTGCCCAAAGGGTTTGAGGAGCACATAGGCAAGCCGCTCTCCTCCGTGCCTGACCCGTACTCCTGCCATGAGAGTTACGCAAAGCATTTTGCGGAGGAGTTCAACTCTTGCCAGGGAAGGCTCGGCGTTTATCCCAACGTGATATATTCCCATGAGCTCTACAGGCGCAGGGAAATGAAGGATGCGATCAGAACTGTTTTGAGAAAGCTCGACGAGTTGAGGATGATAAGGAAGAAGTACGTCCAGGGGGAGGAACATGAAGAGGATCATGGGGACGGGTGGAACCCCGTTATGGTTGTCTGCGAGCGTTGCGGAAGGATCGCATCGAAGAAGGAGGAGATAGCGCCGAACCGCTTGGATTGGTGGAACCTTGATGAAGATACTGCAGGGTATAAATGCACAAGCTGCGGCTACCAAGGGAGAGGCAGGATATCCGAATTGGATTTAAAGTTGAGCTGGAGGGTTGATTGGGCAGCCAAGTGGGCCATATTCAGAGTATCCTGCGAGCCTGCCGGAAAAGACCACTGCGTCAAAGACGGGGCATATGACATGGGTTTAGAGGTCTGTTGGAGGATATTCGGTTACAAAGGCCCACTTAAGGTACCTTATGAGTGGCTCACGCTGGGCGAGCATGCGATGAAGACCCATAAGGGGATAACATTCACTCCGCATGAATGGCTCAGGATAGCGCCCCCTGAGTGTATGAGGTACATGATACTAAACGCAGATCCAATGCGGCACATAGCCTTCCTGCCAGAGAGGATCCCCGAAATCGTTGATGGGTTCGACAGGTTGGAGCGCATTTACTTCGACGCCGAGACGCCACCATCAGGCGAAGACCCCCAGTATTATAAAGATCTTTACGAGTTGTGTGTTGTAGGTCATGTGCCTGAGAGAGTGCCAGCACGCCTCCCATACAGGTTCTGCGCGATCATTGTCCAGCTTGAGCCACTTTTTGGCTGGGAGAAGGTTTTAAAGAAATCCATGGAGTATTTGAGGAGGCTGGCTGGTGGGGCGGAGCCTTCTGAGAGGGAGAGGACTGACGCAGAAGAACGTCTGAAAATGGCAAAGAATTGGGTGGAATCCTATGCCCCCCCAACGCTGAAATTCAGAATATCGAAGGAGCTTCCAGCATATAGACCTTGCAATGAAATGGAGCGCTCTTTCATTGAGAGATTGATATCCCTCATCGAGCAAGACTTGCCCGAGGCGGAGCTCCAGAACGAGATCTTCAACTCTGCCAGGTCAGTGGGTCTTGAGGTTGGCAAGGCATTCAGCTTGGTTTATTTGATACTGCTGGGGGCAGAGAGAGGCCCGAGGCTGG
>CAZZJY010000072.1:0-2633 GCA_964654895.1 uncultured Nitrososphaerota archaeon | reverse complement strand
GGCCCCAGTTTGATGCCCAATGTCCTCTCTATGGATTCGAGGTCGCCCATGATGTCTTTCAGGACTTCCTTTAGGCACTCTTCCTCCATCCCTGCCCTCCTCGAAATCTTCTTGCCCTCGTGCCTTAGTAGCTCTATATTCCGCCAAGATAGAAAGCCGCCCGCCACTTCCAAGTCATGCCTCAGGTTGACGTAATATCTGCTGACGATCTCCCAGTCGTCCTCATTAAGCTCGGAGAAGATCCTTCCCCCCAGCAGCTCAGGCGGGATCCCTAATGAGTAGAGGGCTGCAGCAAAGGGTATGGCCCTTGGAAGGGTGACTGCGCCGACCCTTCTGCTGTAGCCGAAAAGGCCAATGTGAAGCTTCCGTGCCCTCCTTGGGGGGACATAGGAGGCAACACTATTTATTAAGGGGGCGAGGCGTTCAACGATCCTGCCATAGAGGTTGGCGCTCTTTTGAAGGATGGCGTCTAACTTCTCTTCTTCGCCACGGTCGATTGTCGGGGGGATGCCGTTAGGTAAGCGCCTGTTTAGCGTGGACACGCAGCCCTTAACCTCTTCGAACGGGTAGTCGTACTTGAGGGCGGACTGGATTGTGACAGTGGATACCCCTTTGTACTCCTCTAGGAATTTTTCTACGTTGTTAGGTGAGAGGTGCCCCCTGAATGGCATGGATCCCACACCAATTATGGGATGAATGTAAATGCCACGCCTCTGGGCGAGCGAAGAGAGTTTGGAGAGGGCGACCTTGGCGAGCAGGACCGCGCTTAAAAGCCCGTAGTTGAGGGCAGGATCTGACCTCGCTATGAAGACCCTCATGTACCTAGGCTTTACAGAGACTATGAACGGGTCCAAGATCCTGTCAACTGTGAATATGCTGTCGTAATCCTCTATTATGGGAATGATCTCGATAGCCTTGGGCTGGAAGCACCCGATCCAGTCCCTTACTGTGATCTCCTCGTCGAGCCTTATCTCTTCTGCCTCGGCTATGGCCTTCTTGTAGTAGTTGTGGAGCCACAAGAGGTCCTTGGCGTCAGTTGTGAAGGGGAGCATCACCTCAAAGATTGGGGATACCTCTCCCTTGTAAAACGAGGATGCCACGTCGCAGGCTACTGTCATGTTCTGGAGGGTCTCGACCACGACCTTCCTCTCGGCGCCCTCTATCTTTGGGTTGGGGATCCTGTATGTCAGGAAGACATCTCTCCCCAGCTGATTGGCTGAGAAGTATTCAGGATAGTTGGAGAGGAGCTTCCTCACGACGCGTGTGTCTACGTCCTTCCCTTCTGAGTCCCACATCACTTCTTCGCAGCCCAAGTCGTGGAAGGCGAAGTACACCTCGTGAATCTCGGCGTTGCCCTCTATTATGCTCCCGGTGCACCAAGCTGGGAGGTTGGCATTGTCTGGGTGCTGTGTGGATATTGTAGCGGGGATCTTTCTATCGTCAATCAATTATGGTCCTCCATAACCATGATGGAATTTAAGATTGGCGGGAGAGCTCCCAACGATAGTTCATGCTTCGTGATGCCATATCGCATTTGTAGTGATTCATAGTGATAATAATACATTTCACATACTAAAACCTATTCTAAGGAACTAAAATACACAGTACACCTGCACCATGATTTGAAATTTCAGAGCCAAGAGAGGATAGCCCCACAGTTACATTCGGATAATTATACGATTGTGCATCTAAACTATCCCGGGTTCATTGAAAAATTTTGATTTTAGAGGAACTCCGCATCATTTATGAGTGTGGGCGCGATAGAGATACCAAAGCAAAATAGGCGCAGATTAACAAGACACGGAGGATACCGCATTTGGCAGAAGATAGGGTTCCGGATAGACCGTTTGCGGAATTCAGGGAGGAGTGCAAAGGGTTAGTCATAGGGGCTTTAAATGAGGAAGGGCTGGAGTTCGTCGAGGATGATGTGAGGCTCGCCGTGCCATCTGTTTCAGATTACGGGAATCTGAGCTTTTCCACTTTTTCAGTGGCAAAGAAGAACGGGAGGAGCCCAAAGGCTCTGGCGGAGAGCCTAGCCACAAGGATTGCCTCGTACGAGAAGATTCTGGTTGAGAGGGTCGAATCCGCAGGGGCTGGTTATGTGAACTTCTTCGTGAACTACCCGAAGTTTACAAGGGCAACTCTCGAGGCTATACACGAGAAGAAAGAAGGGTTTGGTAGGCTTGGGGAGAGGGACGAAAGGGTGATAGTGGAGCACACAAGCGTGAACCCCATACACCCCATCCATGTGGGCGGGGCGAGGAATGCGGTGATAGGTGACACTCTAGCGAGGGTTCTGAGGGCTGCAGGCTACGATGTGAGCAGGCACTTCTATATAGACGACGTCGGCCTCCAAGTGGCGCAGGCGAGTTATGGCTACTCGAAGCTGGGTGATTTGCCGGTTAGCGGGAAGAGCGACCATTTTGTGGGCTTTGTTTATGCGGCAACGAGCTGCGCCATGAGCATAAAGTCGCTCCAGAGGGAGATAGAGAGGCTCAAGAGTGAGGGGAGAGATGAGGAAGTTAGGGAAAAACTGGGCGAGCTCGACGACTGGGTCGGGGTTGCCTCAGAGCTCAGGGCTAAAAACGAGGAGGTCTTCGACGCCGTATACCAGGCAATATCTGGCTCAGAAG
>CAZZJY010000071.1:0-3934 GCA_964654895.1 uncultured Nitrososphaerota archaeon | reverse complement strand
ATAATGGGACATAAGAGTAAGAGCGCGCCTAGAAGAGGCTCATTGATGTACTATCCTAGGGTAAGAGCCCGGCGCATTAGTGGAAGGATAAGGACCTGGCCCCATTTGGGCGGTCCTCCCCGGCTTTTAGGTTTTGCTGGTTATAAAGTTGGCCCCACTCATCTCGTTATGGTCGAAAACCGGGCTAAGAGCCCGCTGTTTGGTAGAGAAGTAGTTAGGGAAGTAACCGTAGTAGAAGTCCCTCCCCTCTTCATTTACGGTTTTAGGGCGTATACAAAAACTCCGAAAGGTCTTAAAACACTTGGAGAAGTTATACGTACGCCATTACCAAAGTTTGCTGACCGGATACTTACTCCTCCAAAGAAGAACGACTTCTCAAAAATTCAGACGTTCATTGAAAATAACTTAAATAAAGTTGTGGAATTCCGGGTCTTGGCGCTAACTCAACCGCAGAAGAGCGGGCTTAGAAAGAAGACTCCTGAAGTCTTAGAGATAAAAGTAGGGGGGGATGATGTTAAAGCAGCTCATGATTACGTGAAGGAGCTCCTCGGAAAAGAGATCAGGGCAAAGGACTTCTTCGAAGAGGGTCAGCTGTTAGACGCCATATCTGTGACAAAGGGGAAGGGGTTTGCGGGTGCCGTGAAGAGGTTTGGCGTTAAGATCCAACCAAACTGGCATAAACACAGGAAAGGCAAAAGAGTTGTAGGTGCGATAAGTCCGTCCAGACCCCATATGATGTTCACCATTCCGCGACCAGGCAAAATGGGCTTCCATCAGCGAACAGAATACAATAAGTTGATCCTAAAGGTTGGTGAGAACCCCTCTGAGATCAACATAGCCGGAGGCTTTTTGCATTACGGTCTAGTTAAAGGCGACTATATCCTTGTTAGTGGGACCCTCCCAGGTCCCTCGAAAAGATTGGTGCGGTTCAGATACCCCGTGAGGGCGAAAACACCTAAGTTGGAGCCTCCCAAAATCTTGAGTGTGAGTCTTGCCTCAAAGCAGGGGGTGTAATCATTGGAAAGCGAAGTGATTCAGAAACGCTCGGTTCCGGTATATTCTCTCGACGGGAGCATTAAGGGCGATGTTGAGTTACCTAAAGTGTTCTTTGAGGAAGTTAGGCCAGACCTTATAAGGCGCGCATTCATATCTTCCTTTACCGCTAGGATTCAACCCAAAGGACGAGACCCGATGGCTGGAAAGCGGACCAGCGCAGAGAGCCTAGGTGTAGGTTTGGACCTTGCGAGGGTTCCACGAGTGAAGGGAGGCGGACCTGCCGCATTTGTACCAAATGTTGTCGGTGGCAGACTGGCCTTCCCACCAAGACCGGAAAAGATCTTTCATGAGCGAATAAATGAGAAGGAGCGGACACTTGCCCTAAGATCTGCCATAGCGGCTACAGCCATCAGAGACCTTGTGACAAGTCGGGGGCACATGATTAAAGAAAACGTTCACCTTCCAATTGTGGTGTCAGACGAGGTGAAAAAATTAAAGAGAGCCTCTGAGTTCAGAGAGTTCCTCAAGAAAATTTCCCTGTGGGACGATGTCATAAGGGCGAAAAATGGGATAAAAGAGCGCCCGGGGAAGGGGAAGTATAGGGGCAGGCGTTGGGTAAAACCCAAGACCATCTTATTGGTTACAGACGAGCTCAACCCCCCGGTGAGGCTAGCTGCCAGGAACTTCTCTGGTCTGGATTTTGCAGAGGTGAGCTCGTTAAACATAGAGAGGTTGGCTCCGGGCGGTCATCCTGGGCGATTAACAATATGGACGGAGTCTGCTTTAAAGAAGCTCGAGGAGATATTTGCATAATGGTGATTGCTATGGATCCCACAGAAGTTATAATAAGGCCTGTATCATCAGAGTCTGCTCTAGACCGCCTAGAGAGGGAGAACAAACTCACTTTCATAGTCAGTAGCAAGGCCAATAAACAAACCATTAAGGAGGCTTTTGAGAAGCTCTATGGCGTCAAAGTAAAATCTGTGAACACCTGCATTACTACCTCGGGTGAAAAAAAGGCGATAATTAGGCTCGAAAAGGAATATAGCGCATCAGAACTCGCAACAAAGATAGGTCTACTTTAGGTGATGGAGAATGGGAAAGAGACTCTTGGTTCAGAGGAGGGGGCGCGGAGGATCCGTATTTAGGTCTCCCTCGTGGAAACGTTTGGGAGATGTGAGGTATCATCCCATATTGGAAGGGGAGCTGAACTCATGTGTGGAATTCCTAGTTAAAGAAATAGTTCATGACCCTGGAAGGGGCGCCCCTGTTGCTGTTATAACAAATAGTAAGGGTTTAAAAACATTAATGGTGGCTCCTGAAGGTCTGTTCGTTGGTCAGAAGGTATACTTTGGTGCACAAGCCTCGCCCAACGTAGGTAACGTACTCCCTCTCAAGAGTATACCGGAAGGGACACTAGTCTGCAACATAGAGGGTCTGCCTGGTGACGGGGGGCGTTATGTGCGGTCCGCAGGGAGCTATGCAACTGTGGTTTCCCACTCAGGTGACTCCGTGATAGTACAATTCCCGTCAGGCACGGTAAAGTCTTTCAGCGGGTCTTGCAGGGCTACTGTAGGTATAGTTGCGGCTGGGGGTATTGTGGAGAAACCTCTGTTAAAGGCCGGAGCCAGTTACCACAAGTACAGGTCGAAGTCGGTGAAATATCCTCGCGTTCGTGGTAAGGCTATGAGCCCATATGCTCATCCACACGGTGGTGGGAGCCATCCCAAGGGAGGCAGGCCTGTGAGCAGGACTGCGCCACCCGGTCAGAAGGTTGGGATGATCGCACCAAAGAGAACAGGAAGGAAGAAAAAGTGATAGAGGGGTGAATTTATGTCAAAAGAATTTACCTACCGGGGATATACAATCTCTCAACTTGCCAATATGCCAATGGACGAGTTCATTAGGCTACTCCCAAGCAGGCAGCGAAGGTCCTTAATGAGGGGCCTCAACCCTGAACAGAGAACCCTGTTTGAGAAAATACGCAAAGCGAAGCTCCAAGCAGCGAAGGGCAAAAAGGTAGTGATCAGGACTCACTGTCGCGACATGATAATTCTCCCAGAGATGGTGGGCTTGACGATATCTGTACATAACGGTAAGGAATTTGTTCCGGTGGAGATCATTCCGGAAATGATTGGTCGATACCTCGGCGAATTTGCAATAACCACTGCCAAGGTCACACACGGCGCTCCCGGGTTGAAGGCTACCAGAAGTTCAATGTTCGTACCACTCAAGTGATTTTTCCAATTTTTGGCCTATTTTATTAACTCTTTCACTACACCGCACAGAAAACCCCGCCCTTATAGTTGCAAATTTACAATAACCAGAGTCCAGCCCCACACACCAATCGCATTACCCATCTTGGTAACTGCTGTTGTAAGAGTTCAATTCCCTGTTTGCTATCTTTTTATAACACTTAATTTTTCTTGTAAGAATTCAATTCCTTAATTCTTAAATTTACAGATATCGACAATTTAGCGCGATCCATTATGCGAAGCAAGATTTTGATGGCGTTCGCTTTTGCAGTGATGCTTTGCATCACGTTGTACTCTGGTGTTTATGCCAGCTCGCTTGGGAAAGCAGAGATCGTTCACTTCTGGGTAGCCGTACCTGCTGGCAATGTCACCGAACCGATGACCTTACGTGGGACTGGTCCACCAATCAGCATGGCGCCCCTAACAATAGACTTGGATGCGAGAGGGTTGCCTAAGATGTTCCTCAGCCCAGATGTGGAGGCGATATCTACCCACTGGATATACAATCTTGGCAAAAAACCGATCAGGATCCGTCTGGACCTCATAAACGTCACCTTTCCTATTGAATGGGAGGTTGAAGCCAACTGGCCTTACGATCCCTCCTCGCATACCTTCACCAAACCTTTGCCTCCAGGTCAGAGGATTCCAGGTCTCTCCATCGATTGGATCTTCAAAATACCTGC
>CAZZJY010000070.1:0-9244 GCA_964654895.1 uncultured Nitrososphaerota archaeon | reverse complement strand
TATCCGTATTCTTTGGCAAATACTTGGGCAAGAAGTTGGGCTGGGTCGCATTCGGGGTTTTAGCTTATACGAGCCTACTAATGATCAACATAGGCATCGATCTGTGGAATGGGCTTGGTCCATTTTATGAGGAGTATCACTGGAGCACTACACTCTTTGACATGAAGTTCGGCTTCCTGGCTGACGGACTAAGTTTACCGGTCGCCCTCATAATGAACATGATCTGCGCGGCTTGCGCCCTCTACTCCATACATTACATGGAGCACAGGATAGAGCAGCTCTATGGTAAGGAAGAGCGCGGGATGTACACGGTGTACTTCTCAATATACCTGCTATTCGCGGTGGGTCTGGTGGGGGTGGCTCTCTCCACGAACCTCATCCAAATGTACGTTTTTGTGGAGCTAGCCCTAATACCCTCATACATTATGATTGACCTATTCGGGTATGTGGACCGGCACAGGATTGCCATGATGTATTTCATCTGGAACCACATCGGCGCTGCGATGTTCCTTATCGGCATAGCGCTTGCGTTTGTTGGGACTGGAAGTTTTGAGATAATCGCGCTAAGGAGTCTGTCTGACGCCTCTCTCGGCTTCTTGGTTTGCTTCTTTGTACTGATAGGTTGGCTCGTAAAAATGGCAACCTTCGGTTTTCACGTCTGGCTCCCCTACGCCCATGGCGAACACCCAACCTCCATAGCAGCCATCATTGCGACCATAGTGGGTCTGGGGAACTACGTGATTGTGCGGCTGCTCTACGGAGAGATGCTGGAGTCCTTTAAGGTATTCGGAACTCCGCTTTTAATACTCGCAATCATAACAATCGTGTATGGCGCTTTCCTAACTCTGGCTCAGGACGATGTCAAGCGCCTCTATGCGTGTTCTACAATCAGCCAGACTGCATACTCGATCTTGGGCATAGCCACCCTGACAACAATGGGGGTGGCAGGTGGAGTCTTCTACTTTTTGAGCCACATCCTGGGGAAGTGCGTCCTCTTTTCAATCGCCGGTATAATTCTCTGCCAGACTGGCATAAGGGACATGAGAAATCTCGGAGGACTTGCGAGGAAAATGCCTTTGACCGCCACACTTTGCGTCTTAGGGTCCATGGTCCTATCTGCGTTTCCGCCGCTCAGCGGGTTCCAAGGGGAGTGGATCATGTTCGTTGGGGTATTCCAGGAGGCTGGTGCCTCGACAGCTTTTGCCGTGGCTATAGTGGCGATCTTCGCGACATTCCTCACAGTTGTCTACACCTTCTGGCCTATATTGAGAATATTCTTCGGACCTTTGCCCCCAGGTCTGGAAGGTGTCAAAGAGGCCCCTCTATCAATGGTCATACCGCTATTTGTACTAATGCTGATCGCCTTCATAATGGGCGTATATCCTGAGTCAGTAATGGGCCTCATCGGTCCAGTTATATCCTCTATGTCTCCGTGAAGAGCCGACTTTCAACCTTCAGAAAATTATTTTGCTCTAAAGTTGATCCTACCACTGTGGCAGCTCATTAAACGAATTTTCCCAACTTTTCCTTTGAGCCCAACTTGGCACGATTACTCAGTGACTTCAAGTCCACAAAATCATTAACTGGTAGTGAATACATCAAACGGTAAAAGAGTCTCCCAGAGACGGGGCGTAAGCCTCCAGACCAGTCTCCTGCCTTATCTGCTCTGCGAAACTTGTACACGAGATCGGCTCGCCATGGACACACAATATCTTTGGGTTTCCTTTGAGCGACTTGACAACTTTCATAAGTTCGGTCTTCCCACAATGCGAGGAGAAATCGATCCACTCGACCCTGCACTTGACTTTCCTCCTCTCGCCTGGTGGTCCATAAACTCCCTCGTCCAGCAGCAACCTGCCTGGCGTCCCTGGTATCTGGAACGATACGAGAACAACACAGTCACGCGACCTGTTCCTTATCTTCTCCATGTAGTAGACCGAGGCGCCGCCCGTCAACATCCCTGAGGAGGTTATTACAACGCCTGGCTTATTCAATACCTTGTCCCTGTCCTTCTGCCCTGCGACCCACTTCGCCCTAGACATCGCCTTCTTCAGCAATTCGGGGTTCCGCACAGTCTCGGGGGTACTGGCGATTAGTTTCGTCGCGACCCTACTCATGCCGTCTATGGCAATGCTATATTTGAAATTCTGCTTCTGCAGAACGCATAAGATCTCCTGTGATCTCCCGACGGAGAAGGCCGGGATCAGCGCCAGCCCGCCGCCCTCCACAACGTCATTTAAGACCTCTATCAGCCTCTTTTCACTCTCTTCCCTAGGCGGGTGGTCCACCGTGGCATATGTGCTCTCAATTATCGCAAAATCCATCTCTGCGTCTGGCACAACCCCTGCTTTCAAAAGTGCCGTATCGATCGTGTTTAAGTCCCCAGAATACCATACCTTCTTACCGTCAAGCCTCAAGAGCACGTTTATGCTGCCCGGAATGTGCCCCGAATTGTAAAACTCGACCTCCGCATCCCCTATCCTCGCCCCATTCCCGATGTCCTCGGACTTCTCTATCATGGTCCTGAGCTCAAGAGCCTCATAAGGCAAAAAGTATGATGACAGGTGAAGCAGATCCTTTATCAAAATGTCAGTTAGCTCCTTCGTGGTACCGGTCATGAAGACGCGGGGATTCTCAGTCACATAAAATATTGGCGCACCGCCTGAGTGGTCAAGATGTGCGTGCGTTATTATGAGCCCATCAAGATCCCTTGCATGTGTAGAGAGAGGGAAGACGGGTCTATCTTCCCTGATCATAACCCCGTAGTCCAAGATAATCTTTGTACTTTGCCCTCTGATCTCGAACCCCGACCTTCCCACCTCTCTTCCTCCACCAAAAACTGTAACTTTCAAAAACATTCAATCCTCCATGCTGAACATCAAAAAAGTTACTCGTTATACTTAAGTTTATGTGTACTGCTAATTGTTGAAGTCCTCTCAATGAAAGAGTCTACAACTTCCACTAGTGGACATGTGGATGAGGTCATTTCTCTGATCGATAGCCCCATGAAACGACACGAGCGTTACGCTCCCGCCTATCGTTTTTGAGTCTTCTCAGCAATCTTCATTTGCCCGATAGTGACCACTATCTAATCCATACGTGAATTTCACACCATTTTAGCTAATTCTTCAAAATATTCAGGGTCTCTGCCTCTAAACTCCGACTTGTTGGTTAGGCTGATATCGCCGCACGCAAAAAGAATAGATCTGCGCTCAAAATTGAATAACCTTAAAGCCCAGACCAAAAACAACCTCAGTTGCTGTTGGCTCACATTTATTAATTTGCTTTTTATACGTGAATTGGAGTGAGTGTAGATGTCAATAGAGTTTTATGTAAAGAAAGTTCCCTTGAAAAACTCGATCTTGATTACTGGTTTTCACGGTCTGGGAGCCACGGGTTTCATCACGGTAAAACACGCCGTGACCTCTCTCAACGCAGAGTTGATTGGGTATATTGACAGTGAAAGGATCCCGCCATTTGTGTCCATGGACGATGGTCGTTTATCCCTCCCATTTGAGATCTACAAGCACGACAAGTACGTGTTTGTCCTCACAAACGTGCCCCCTCACACAAAGGAAAGGCAGGCGTTCTCCAGATCCCTTGCAGAATGGGCCATTAAAGAGCACTTTAGCGCCTCATACCTGATAGGCGGTTTGGATAGCAGACTCAGACCCTCAGAGAATGACAAGATAAGATGTGCAGTCACCAAGAGTTTCAAAAATTTGGGCGATCTCGGGGCTCCACTGCTGGAAAAGGGCCTGTTCGTTGTGGGACCCTTGGCCATAATGCTGGCCCACTTCGAGATCAACAGCTTCCCAGCCATCGCCTTGCTCCCATATGCAAATCCTGCTAGGCCAGACCCAATGGCCGCCGCCGTAGCCATCGAGTATATAAACAAACTTACAAACTTGAACATAGACTCCTCTCAGTTAATCAGCGACGCTCGCAGGATCGAGGCTGAGATACAGGAACTCATGAAGCAGAGGCAGGAGCGCGTTAAGACGGACCACAGGACGCTTTACATATAAACAGTCGATCCTTTCCTCAAACTTTTATTTTATACACATTTTCCTGAAGCTGTTGCTAACCCCACCGCGCTCCTGTCTTCTTCCTTACCACTATCTTGGCTCCTTTCTTTAAACCCTTCAAGACCCCCTCTACGGTCTTATCACATTCCAGCACATTCACAACGCTCCCTATTTCTTCCCTGTGATGCGCATCGCTTCCCCCTACGGCGGGGAGCCCAATGGCGCTTGCGAACTCTCTCGCCTCCCTATTGGCATCCGCGCCGCACCTTCCGTTGAAGACCTCCACCAAGTCTACGCCCAGCTTGTCAATGAGCGTCCCAACTGACCTCCGAGAGGTATCGAAAGGGTGTGGCGCCAGGACAAGACCGCCAGCCCTGTGGACACTCTCTACCAACATCACAGGGTTGCGGAAAACAGGCGGATCCTCAAGCCCCAGTACTATTAAGTCCCCCGCCTCTGTAGAGACTTCAATCCCCGGAACTATTAAAAGATCTTTGAAGGCACTGTTGTGCTTTATCCTCCTGTAACCCTCCATCGAGTCATGGTCGGTTATGGCGATTGCGTTTATGCCTGCCTCATGCAGGCCTGCCAGGAGTTGATTTGGTGATATTGAACTGTCTGGCGATATATTGGTATGGATGTGGGGATCGAAAACTACCTTCATGCGTCTCCCCCGGAGGAACCCCCTTGCTCTATTCGTTGGTTGAGGCTGCTCTCTGAAGTAAAGCCCTGCTGAAGCCCATTAACATGCATTTTCTTCGATCCGCCCCTTCAAACCTCTCAACTCTCAAGAATGTCCTCTTTCCACTCATATTGTCCTGTTCACCCTCACTATGCGGATCCTAACGGATCAAGAACCCTCTTCAGCTCCTCTAAGGAGTTTATCATCTTTGCCCCCTTGAGCTCCTGCCCCAAAATAAAGACCTTCTTATACCCTTTAGTGGATATAAAAGCCTCTGCACTTTCCCTCCACGCCTTTCCTAGACCAATGGCGCTCTCGAACTGCGACAGGGGGAAAGTCTCGGAAAGCTCAGAAGGCACGACGCCGAACGGGTCCCCGTAAAAGCATACATGCACATCCTCCCTATCCCTGAAGAACTCTTTCACCGAATTACATATCTTGGACTTGGTAAAGGGCTTCTCCTCCGGCATCGGGACCAGAAGTAAAATATCCTTCCCTTTGGGCCTGCTGTACCTGCTGGCAATCCTCTCCTTGTACCTGTATACCTCTGGTCTGGACATCGAGACCTCATCATAGAAGAATAGCCCCCTAACCACTCTGTTAACCAAAGGATCGTTGAGCTCCAAATACTCTCTATAGTCCAACAGCCTCTTCAGACCGCAGTACAGCTTGGGGTGGGTTCTGCACCTGCTTTCAACATGCTCCCAGAGCGTCCCCTCCCTTATGGATTCCCTGATGCTCCTCAGCTCCTCAACGACAACGTAAAGGTTGTGCCTGGCCAATAGGCCTTCCCTCTCCTCCTTCGTCACCTCGGCAAAGTCCTCTGCATCCCTCTTTGCACATATGGGGCAGCTGCACGGCAACTCCTCCAACTCATCAACTCTCATGGTGCCGCTTTGCGTCATGTACCTGCCGTCCTTCGCGAAGAGAGCGTATGCGGCGGAGTCGAAGAGGTCACAGCCCAGCGCAACAGCCAGCGAGAGCATCATTGGGTGTCCGGCACCGAATAGATGGAGCGGTCTCTCTGGGGGCAGGGCCCTCTTCGCGGTCGCTATCATGTCCACAAGGGTCGCATAATCGTACTCCTCCATTATCTGCGTCGGACTCCCCAGAGGGTGGATCTGGAAATCCAGCTCCCCCATGGCCCTCGCGCAAAACTCCAGAAGGTCTAAGTACCTGCCTCCTTGGACAGGGCCCGCCCACAACATGGTGTCGTCCTCCCTCCACGATATACTCTCCTTTGCCCTGCGGATAGTCTCCTTAACCGTTTGTTCCGCCTCCTGCTTGGTTGCGAAGCCCCCCGTGGGCACATCGAGTATCACCCCAATGTCGCTGCGTATCCTCTCCTGAAATCGGACAATCTCCTCAGGGGTGGTGTCGATCCCACCATAGATCAAAAGCTGGTAGGCGCCAGAGTCTGTCATGATGGTACCATCAAAACCAGTTATCTCGTGGACGTCCCTTGCCTCCCTGCCGTAATGCTTCAAGATGATGTAAGCGTTGGTTATTATCAGTTCCAAGCCGAAATCATCCTTCAACTCGGCCGGTCTTATGGTGTTCTTTACAGGGTTTACAACTGGCATCAGCGTTGGAGTCTCTAAAACCCCCCTCCTTGTCCTGAGGGCTCCTATTCTGCCCCCCAAGTCCCTCTCCTTCACCTCAAAACACATGCGCCCTCAAACCCCAAAACAAATAAAAAAAGAGGTTTTAAGTGCTCTTCTGCTCGAGGAGGTACTGATCATAGACCTTCTTAACCCTCTCATACATCGGTCCGGTGCCTTCAACACCCTCCGCTGTCACCCTTATCCTGTCCATGACCGTTATGAATCCTGCGTCTTCGTAGTATTTCACCATGTTGGGGAAGAGTTTGTTAAGCCTCTCAGACAACCCTTTGAGATCGAAAGGCCTCTCCTTCAATAGGATTTCAGAGATTGAGTCGCCGCGGATTATGACCCTTGGGTATCTCTCACCGCTGAAAGAAGCATCTTCAAGGCACACACTCAATGTGGCAGGATCAAAACCGAGAAGCTTCCCCTCATAGATTGCCCCCCTTATTGTGACGATCTTCACATTCTTTTCAACAAACCCTCCAAGTTCACTGAGGTATCTCCGGCCACCAGGTGCAGTTACGCTCACTCCTTATCACCCTTAACAACTCTTAAATCACATACCATTATAAAAATACCGATTGAAGACTCTGTTTTGCACCATCCTGTGAATTTCGGAATCATTCGGGAAGTTCACTCAATTTCGCTCTCCCGCCTCCCTTCTCAGTTCACATCCCATCACCCTGCGCCCCCCAAATATTGACGAAAACCTTCTTCCTCCCAAACCAAAACACTTTCTCGAAAACGGTTTTATGCTCACTCGCAACCAGCTCCTCCCAAAAGATGGTGTGTAAAAATGGTCTCTGCATGCTCAGAATGTGGGGGGACTCTGGTCTTCGACTATAGAAGTGGACTCGTATGCGCCACCTGCGGACTCATATGCGATGTAGATGATGTTCTGCCCTCGCGTTCTCCATCATCCAAGCAGCGCTTGGGGAGCACCATTTCCAAGAAGTTCTACATCTTTAAGGACGCCGAAGAGCGGGCACTTCCCGAGCACCTCCAACTAAAATTCGAGAGGCTTAAGGAGCTTCAGGACTCTTTCTACAGAGGCTCCTACTTAGACCTATTCAAGCTGTACAGAGATCTTGAATCTATCGGGGATTTTCTCATGTTGCCCGACGAAGTTCTGGACAGGTGCAAGGAGATATTTGAAGACTTTATATCGAAGGTCAAGAACCCTTACAACAACTACGCTCTGCTCATGGCAGTCTGCCTAATGATCGCGAGCAGGGAGCTGGGGGAGAGATCAGCCGTAAAAGTCTCTGAACTGGTCGAGGCCTTTCAGAGAAGGGGGTACTCCTTCTCCAAGAAGATCCTCGTGAGGACCATGAGCTACGCGTCAAACATAGTCCCCTTCACTAAAAAATTCAGATCGTGCGAGGAGTACATCCCTAAGGTGATCTCAAAACTCCGGTCCGCCCCTTACATAAATGTGAGGATAAGGGTCGCTGGAATGGATCCGGATGACTACTTTGGCATGCTGACCAAGATCTCTAAGGGCCTCCTGTCCTCGCTCTCCCCCATACATAGGTCCGGAAAGAACCCATTTCTTCTGGCAGCCTCTGCGGTCTACGTCGCAAGCACCATTCTCTCAGGTCAGCTAGGGCGGTGCACAATCTTCACAAAAGTGCAGTACTCAAAGGATGTAGGCATCGCCGAGTACACTTTAAGGTGCCACATCCGCACAATATTCGAACCTCTTATCGCAGAGAGGCGCACTACCATGGCGCCCCTATTAACTTGATCGTGGGGCGCTCCATCCGGCAGGGGAAGCAGTTAACCATGAACTATTAAACTGCTATGCGTATATTGAATTCCCTATGCATCTCGATAAAGAGCCAATCAAAATTCACGAGCAGCGTTCCTGATATGTATTTGCCACAGCGTTCATCTTCTCCAATAAAAGCCATCTGTACCGCGTCACACGGCTGCCCGCTGTATTCCTCGACCTGCAGATCCTTTATCTCCAATTCTAGGCTGCCCTCATCCCTGAGTAGATCTTTGACCCAATCCATCCAAGCCGCCAACCTCTTGTCCAGCGTTCCGCAACTCGCGCCCGCCTCAAGGTCTGGGCCCCACTTTTTCAAGTTGTAGCAGAGGTCGAACATTATATTGTAAGAGAACATCTCAAGGTCCTTGATCTTTTCCACAGCCTCGATCTCAACTATGTACTTGTCCACGCTAGAATTAATGAGGAGTACACTCTGCAAGATCATAATGGCTATAACCACTTGGCTGACTGTCAGCATCAACCCCCTTTGCATATGAAGTACACCTTTCTGTCCCCATCAAAACTAAGAAAGAACTTCAATTGGCATCCATCCGATTGAGTTTCTTTTACAATCAGACCATTAGGCAGCGGAGCCCCGTTAGAAAAATCTGACCATAGAACTTTCCCAGAAAATAGTCCCTCGTAGAATAGAGCCCTCGTCTCCTCCCTCTCAATATAACCGCACATCAACCTTTTGTAATCATAACTGCACTGCCAGACAAGACCTGATATTGTGAGCACTATGGTGAACGCCGCAAGTGCGTCTATCAGGGGGATATTCCCTCTCATCTCCCTCACTCCAGCCACGGCGGGGTCGAGTTTGCTGTCATAGGGTAGTAGTTCCCACTCACAGGGTCCGTGTAATAGTGGTAGCCTGAAATCAAATCTTCAAAGGACTTTCTGAGGTCCTGCAGGGTGACCCTGCTTTCCTCTAGAAACCCCATGATCGCGGAGTTCACAAGCAGTACGAAGAACAGCAGCGGGACTATCAAGAATGCCTCTGCCTGCCCTCCACAGATCTTGCCCAATGGCTAAACCCCTCCAAGTCAACTGAAACCCCTCGCAACCCTCCCTTCAAAACACTCTCCAACACTCCACCACCCTCGCCCTTCAAAGACTGGTAAAACCAATCAACCTTTTTTACCATGGCATA
>CAZZJY010000069.1:0-4306 GCA_964654895.1 uncultured Nitrososphaerota archaeon | reverse complement strand
GCCTTGTGCTGAGTGATCCCGCTCAGGTCCAGAGCGCCCCCGATTCGAGTGATGAAATCCACCGGATCTGCTATAGGTATATTAACGTCCACCTCCCTCAGGAGCAGACGGTAGCAGCGCGCGACGTCCTTGCGACCTGCCTTTGTGTATCTCGCGATCTCGTCCAGTGTTCTAGGGACCTTCTGCGTCCTGCAGGCGGCGTATATGGCCGCTGCCATAACCGACTCTATGGATCTCCCCCGAACCAGACCCTTCTCAACTGCCCTGCGATATATAACGGCAGCCTCCTCTTTGACGCTCTTTGGTAAACCTATTTGTGAACTAATTCTATCCAGTTCGCTCATTGCCTGTGCCAGATTCCTGTCTAATGAGCTGTGGACACGCGTCCTGATCTGCCACTTTCTCCAGCGAAGTATCTCTATGCGCTTCCTAGGCTCCAGCCTCCGACCCATCGCATCTTTGTCTCTCCAATCTATTACTGTTGATAGACCCCTGTCGTGGACGGTCGGTGACAACGGGGAGCCAACTCTACTCCTTTTATCTCTCTCCTCCGATGTAAAGGCCCTCCACTCAGGACCTCTATCTATGATCTTCTCGGATATGACCAAGCCACAATTAGTGCAAGTTACCTCTCCTCTTTCAAAGCTTCTTGCGAAGTTTGTCCCACCACAGTTGGGGCACTTTACACTCTCCTGATCGCTGGCAGGAGGTTTGTTTTCACTCTTCTCTTTTTTCGGAGAGGTTTTAACTTCTGCTTGGGACATAACAATCCAACCCAAAATTTTATATGGGAGTAAAAACGCGCATTAAGCTATATTTAAAGTTTTCGATTTGTTTATATTTACGAAGGCAGGAGGTAATTAAAGCTTTCGAAGAAAGTGCGCCCGTATAATAGAGAGCATAATAAAACCAAAAATTTTAGCCTTGAGAGGGGTTGGCAAGAGCTACATGTGAATAAACAAATAAAAATATACATTCATAGGAACGGTTAAGAAAAGATTAATAAATCATTAAGTTTTTTTGTAAATTAGCCCGGTGGTGTAGCGGCCAAGCATAGCGGGCTCTGGCCCCGCTGACGAGAGTTCGAATCTCTCCCGGGCTACCAATTATGGTTTTTATTATGATTGAACCGATGCGATGATTAATAATCCCTGAATTAGACCCCACAATTTTAATTGGGGGAGAGTTTTTGTTCAGAGTACGTGCCACGATTTCAACCATTCCGTGACTCCCGAGTATATCAGCTGGGCGGCGAAGGCAGCGATGATTATGGTCATGAAGCGACCCATAGCTCTAATGCCGTTCCTGCCAAGGACTCTAACCAATATATCCGAGTATCTCAGGAGCAGATATGTTACGAATGCCACTACAAATATACTGATAATCAACAAAAACAGAGGAACAATTCCTGACAGAACAATAATGGTGGTCATGGTGCCAGGACCCACCAAAAGTGGGGTGGCAATTGGGACTATTGCCACTTCTGTGTGTGACTCGAGAGATTTTGTCCTCGGCAAACCACCGAGCATTTCTATTGCAATCGCCATGAGGAGGACCCCGCCACCCACTTGCAGACTGGAGATGCTAACGCGGAAGAAACTGAGGAGATAGCTCCCTCCGAGCGCCACGGCAAGTGCTATTATCAGCACTGCAAATGACGAGTTCCTCACTATCCTGTGGCGTTCAACAGCCTCGAGGTCGTCAGTCAGACTCAAAAAGGTCGGTATCACACTTATAGGGTTCAGAATCGCGAAGATCTGCCCAGTTATGAACACGATCTGGGTAAGAATTGCTGAAGGATTTCCAAAGTCGATCATTTTCATTGCCCAGTCAGACCATAACTTAAGGAAATTTAAATTTTTGGTCAGGTTTTGAAAATAGAATGAAGTTATAATTATACTCTAAAGGCTCTCCTAACGTCCTTACTCAAAAGCATAATTACAACTATTACATCGAGAATAATCATCGGCGCCCCTCCTAATAGGGATGATTCTGAAGTGTCTGTAAAAGCCAACACAAAAATCCCGCTCCCTGCTCCAAAAATTGAGAGAATTAGGGAAAGCAACCATGCCCACTTCTGGATGTGCCATAACCCATACGCTATTGCGAAACTCAGAAAACTTAAGAATATCAGAATTGGGGAGAACATGATGCTCAACAGAGCCAAAAAATTCACTAAATAAACTAGACCTGAAAAAGCCTCTATACCAGCTATTATTTTTACCTCCGAAGGTACAGCCAGCTTTGTGGATTTGGTATCGTTCTTGGGCACAGTCATAAAGAGTCACCAAACTTACCACTCGCAGGAGATATTTATTTTTGCTTTATATTAAAAGGGGTTCTCGGTAAAATGATTCTTCGTTGAATGAGCGTTCTGCCTTAAAACCAAGGTCTTCCCTTTGATGGAAAAATCAGAATAAAAAAGATAAGGTTATTGGGTTGTTGGCTGTGCTGCAGGTGCTTGCGGTGCGGCGACCTCTTTATGAATGTCGTAGTACAGTGGACCGCGTTCCTTCTTAGTTACCAGCGACACTACAATTATAGTAATTAAGCCCAGTACGAACCCCCATGCTCCGGCGTCGAGGTAGAAGGTCTTCAAGAATTTCACGGTCCCCCACGGGATCCTGTAGAGGAACGTCAAACCGGCTGAGACAACAAGCCCAACGAAGACACCGGCAGTCCCGCCCCATTTGGTAATTCCTTTCCAAGTCGTTGCCAACAACAGTGCAGGGGCTAGGGTCGCGGCGAACGGAGCCCTTCCAATGGCAGCGAGCCAAGTGATGAGCTCGGCCGGGAACATTGTTTCTATTACCATCAATACCCCCACGATAAACATGCAGATTCTGAGGTTCCTGAGAAGTTGCTTGTCGGTCCAGTTTGGTCTGAAGCATTTATTAATGATGTCTCTTGCAATTGCAGCACCGCCCATCATGACGAAGCCGTCTATGGTGCTCCAAGCTGCAGCGATAACACCAGCGATCAGAAGGCCACCAATAACTGGAGCTTCAGCTCCAAGTTTGTAGACCGTAAGCCACGCGATAACATAGTCTGCGGACTTATAAACTGCTATTATGTTCGGAGCTTGGCCAGTAACGGTCAGGTATTTTGTGACCTCCCCTAGGTAGCAGTAGGCAGGGCATGTGATGCCAAAGACTATCCCTCCCATGAGGCCCCAGAGCCACAGGGTACTTGGTTTCTTGATGCCATAGAGCTTCTGAACTATGGCGGGTTGCCCGGCGAGACCGAAGGATGACAAGAAGAGTGCCCAGCTGATCCATAGGTACCATGCAGCGCCAGCCGCTGCCAAGTCTTGATTTAGCCAATTTGCACCGCCAGGCGATAGAGCAATTGTCGAAAGCATATTTGAATAACCGCCAGTCCACATGTAGCCAATTCCGACAGCAAACATCGATGCCACGATCATCATTGAAACGTTTAATGCATTAATAATCGCGCCGGCTATGAATCCGCCGAGCAATATATAGACAACTGATATTGCGATCCCAAGCGCAGCTCCGGTAACATAGTCAACACCCAATATTGTACTGAGCAGGATGCCAATAGCCTTGAATTGTGCAGTTGCGTAGAAAATGCACGCAATGACTATGCCGATGGCGGCAAAAATTCTGATAAGTTTGCCACCGTAAACCTCGCCCAAAAAGTCTGGCATGGTCATCAGGTTATATTTCTTGGCAGCGATTCGCATCCAACGACCCAAGAATAGGACTGTTATCGGGAACCCAGCCATCATGGGCAGACAGAGAGCCCAGTGCTGAAAAGGTCCTGCGGCATAAATGGCACCAGGCAGACCGAAGAAAGCCCATGCTGAGACCGCGGCGCCCGCGCTCCACATTCCAAGCATCCAAACGGGTATAGCTCTGCCCCCGACCATGAAGTCCCCAGAACTCCTGATTCGCTTCCTAGCCCAGACGCCGACTCCTAAAATCAGCAAGATCCATATAACAACAATCGCAGCCTCAATTAGAATTCCAGTTTCTGCCATTATAACCACCTCACAGCTCCTGTACTAGCTCAGGGTGTTTTTTCGCCCAAGAACGCCACCACAGCATCGTAACAATTGGGATAATGAACCAACAAAGCCACTCCATGACATATGTTAGGAGGAACGTGCTCGTCCATGGATCTCCAGGTAGACCGTAGCCTGGTAAGCCCCAGCCAGGAATGCCACGAAGCCAGTCCAGCAGAATTAGTATTGCATATTCTCCCAAGAATAGAAGATCCAACAAGGTTTTCTCACCATTCTGTTTTGATCTATTTTACAGGGGTTTCTGTTTATATAAGTTAC
>CAZZJY010000068.1:0-3786 GCA_964654895.1 uncultured Nitrososphaerota archaeon | reverse complement strand
GGGCCGGTCCGGACTCGAACCGGAGACCACCGCCGTGTCAGGGCGGTATCCTAACCAAGCTAGACGACCGGCCCTCTGATAACCAACTACTCTACTCATAGATTTGTATATTTATCTTTTCTTTGCAAAAAGAGTCTGCCTGAGAGTATGAAAAATGCGCTATATTCCGCGACCCTTTCCGAGGCAATTGATCCTTTTTGGACGGTCCAACGCCGACTTAGCGTCATAAATCAAAATTATGTCACATAAGATTCGGCGAAAGCCCCTAACTGAAGTTAGGGGGCGAACCCCTGAACAGTTCATCTTTTCTCTACTTCTTATTTCGCTTTTTTGATGTGGCACTGATGTCCGTCAAATAAGACCTCGGGCTAAATTGGGCGCTGGAAATTCAAGTAGAGAGAATACAGGAATTAATGCCCTACAGAAGCCACAATGCCGGGTCCTTCAAAGGATAGGGACAACTGGGTTGTGGCTGAACAACACCCGTTGCAGTCAACTCCCGAGTGATGAAGGAATGAACACTTAAACGAATGCGCCCCCGAGCTTTGAAGGAGCTGGGTGCAAGAACCTCTTGGCTTTAGCCGTGGAGAGTGTCAAAAACTAGAAGTAAACTCATCTCCTCAATTCAGAGGACAGAGCTGCTCGGATCTTTCCTTCGTCTATCGCATCCTCCCCAGTCAGTACCTTTCTCCCAATTGTGATCGCTGGAACATGCTCCGTGTTCAGCATTAAAAGTTCAGCCAAGGCTTCTGAGTCTTCGATGTCCCTCTCCAAAACATGTGTCTCGTACGACGCTCCGAAATCTGGCAGCACTCTCTGAAGCAATTTTTTCGCTTCCCTGCAATTTGCGCAGCCTTCATGCGTGAAGAGCTTAATCATTAGCCCTGCACCCTAGTAATTGGATTTGAAATCAGGCGGTATTAATAAACTTCACCGGCGCCAGATAATATGAATTGCGCACACAATATATTGGGAGGCTCAGGAATGGATGTTCTGGAGGCTATAAAGGCCCGAAGGAGTGTGAGGAGCTACAAGGAGAAACCTGTACCAGACGATCTAGTTGAGAAAATGCTGGATGCAGCCAGATGGGCGCCGACTGGTGGAAACATACAGCCATGGAGGTTCATAGTTGTCAAAGACAGGACTTTGCTCGATCTGCTTAAAAAAGTCTCGCCGGGATATCTAGGTAATGCCCCCTTAGCCATTGTGATCTGCTCAGACAAGGAGCACTCGTACAAGGTCGGCGGTCAGCTTGCCAAGGATTATCTGACGATAGCAGACTGCTCCATGGCTGCCGCAAGTATTACTTTGGCGGCACATGCGCTGGGTCTGGGGACATGCGTGGTCAAGTCATTCTCACACATCGCGGTGAAGGAACTGCTCAATATCCCAAAGGGCGTAGAGCCGGAGCTGATTGTGGTAGTGGGCTACCCGGCAAACATACCTAAACCCCCACCAAGGGAGCCACTTGACAGGATCGTGTACTTGAACAGGTATGGCGAGAATTTTGAAAAAAGAGACGGAGAAAATATGGGAAGGGTCGAGAAGACGGGAGATGACTACCTCTTCGAGTTGGCCCTTTTCTTGGCCACGAGTGCTCAGGGGTGCCTAAACGAGCCGCCGCTATATGGGCCATTCCGGCTACTGGATGCCCTCAGCAGGTTGATAGATCTGCAGGAGTACGGAGGTGGGCTAACCCAAGATCCCTTTCTCAGGGATCTTAAGAATTTCGTGGACTCCAAGAAGTTCCTTGTGATGTATGATGTTGAGGGTTTCAAAAGAGCCATAGATGAGGTTGTTATGAGGCTCACGACTGAGGCAAAGAAGAGATACCTTATAAGTAAAGGAGCAACAAGAGAATGTTGTGGACAAGGGATGAAAAATCCTTCCCAAGAAAACAAATATGGTGTTCAAAACGAGCATGCCTCAAATATATTTTCTTAAATTTGTCAAGGAGAACGGACAGCCCTACTCCGAGATGCTGTCCATAGACCTGAATAAGGGAGATAGGTCTTACTTTGAGTGGTTTCTTGCAGCCTTTCTCTACTCAAAGCCGATCAGAGAGGAGACGGCCACTAAAACATTTAAGCTCTTTAAAAGATACGGACTGGCAGATCCAGAGTCGCTCTTGAAAGTCGGCTGGGAGAGGATAGTGGATGTACTGGATGAAGGTGGTTACACCAGATACGACTTCAGCACGGCGGACAGAATACTCGATATCTGCAGTAACTTGATCAAGGAGTACGGAGGGAGCCTGAGCAAAGTCCATGAACTGGCTAGTGACAGCAGGGACCTGGAGAATAGGCTGAGGAGGCTCGGCAAAGGGGTTGGTCCAGTGACAGTGTCGGTCTTCCTTCGGGATATGAGAAAGGTGTGGAGGAAAGCTGATCCCCGACCAACCCCGAGGGTCGCAGATGCCATGAGAGCTCTTAACATTTCGGATCTCGAGGAATTCGCAAAGAGCCTAAATGTGGGCAGGGTGGAGTTGGAAACAGCCCTCCACAGGTACTCGAGGATGGCTAGGTCTGCCAAAGTTAAAGGGGTGTATCAATAATGAAGTACGTATTTGGTCCTGTCCCCTCTCGGCGCCTCGGAGTCTCGCTTGGAATAAACAACATACCCAAGAAGTATTGCACATACTCCTGCATCTACTGCCAGGTCGGCAGGACCACGAATCTAACTGTGATTAGAAGGCCATTTTTCCAGCCTGAGGATGTTCTTAGGGATGTATTGCTCACCATTAGGGAGTTCAAGAAGCAGATTGACTATATCACATTTGTGCCTGACGGCGAGCCCACATTGGACATAAACTTGGGCAAGATCATAAAGATGATAAAAGAGAACGCTAAAAACAAAGTTGCCGTCATAACGAACGGCTCCATAATAAACTCCGCATCTTCCGACCTCGCCGAGGCGGACCTCGTCTCCGTGAAGATAGATTCTGCTGTTGATGAAATATATAGGAAGGTTAACAGACCCCACCCGAGTCTCTCGTTGCCCGCCGTTCTCCGAGACATTGAAGAGTTTAGGAAAAGTTACGGAGGCATCTTAATAACCGAGACGATGCTCTTGGAAGGCATAAATGATGGTCCTGAAAACCTCTCCAAAACAGTTGAGTTTTTGCGCCGCGTTTCTCCTCGAGAGGCATACCTCTCAGTACCTGTGCGCCCGCCAGCGGAACCCACCGCCAGACCCTCGCGCAGAATATTCGAGTGGCACGAGCGCCTCATAGAATCTGGGATCAATACAAAAGTCTTGGACTATCAGGAGGAGGATAGTTTCGCGACTCCAGGGTTCGAGGACCCAATTGAGGGTTTGCTGAAGATAATGGCTGTGCACCCTCTGAGGCAAGATTATGTGCTTAAGATTCTCATGGAGAGGCATGTCCATCCCGATAAGGCAATAAACGATCTCATAAGGAGGGGGGCGGTTCGAAGAGTCGAGTATAATGGCAAGGTTTACCTGACTTTGGCTGATTCGAATTATGCACCTAAATCCTAGACCATGGTAAAGGAATTGACGACATCGCTCAACGACACGGAGGAATAATTGGAGATATATCACAAAATATTTAAAAGACTGTGTAGTTGTTGTATCATAAATCAAGATAAGGGTGACCAATTTGAAGTTGGCTGTAGTAACGGATGATGGCGTAAACGTGAGTAAACACTTTGGGAGGGCTCCCTATTATCTGGTAGTAGAGGTAGAAGGAGGCTCCGTCAAGGAGAAGAAGCTCCTCCCCCAGCTGGGGCCCGGTCCGTTCCACGGGGCACAACATTGGGTGCG
>CAZZJY010000067.1:0-7821 GCA_964654895.1 uncultured Nitrososphaerota archaeon | reverse complement strand
CTGTGCTTCGCCTCCCGCTGTCTTCTTCTCCTCCTTCTTCTCCTCGTTTGCTTCTGCTGGAGGGGCGGGCGGGGGTGCTGCCGCGGTGGGGGCTGCAACCATTGGCACTGCTGCGGACTTTATCACCTCGTCTATGTTTACCTCGCTAAGCGCTGCCACAAGTGCCTTGACCCTAGCAGCATCAACAGTTATTCCAGACGCTGAGAGAACCTTTGTGAGATTCTCCTCGTTTATCGGCTGCTTAGCGTTGTGAAGGAGCAGACCAGCGTAAATATACTCGATTTTAATCACCCCCAACAAGGCGTTTTTTATAGGAAACTTTTATACTTAAATCCTTCGCCTCCTAGTTTATGGAGAGTTCTGGGTGTTTCTTGGAGATTGTCTCTGCCAGCGCCCTACTCTGCAACTCTGCTAGCGAGAGGATCTCGCGTATAGTCTCTGGCGCGGGTATGCCGGCTCTTATAGCGAGTGTCTTGGCATTGTTATAAGCCTTCGCAAGCAGTAGCGGGACAGTCTCCTTTGTCGGGTATGCTGTGTTCAGCGAGAGGTTCATGGCATATTGCACAGCGGTCGCGATCTCTGAGCGGTATTTGTCCAGGTCTATAGATAGAAGATCTCCTGGTATAACCACACCATCGTATGCCACCTTAAGTTTTATGCCGACCATTATGGGCTTGAGCCCTAGTTTGTTCAGGAGGTCTGCAACGTCTGCCGAGATGACCTCGCCCTTCTTAACCACGACCGTGTCCTTTGCGATCCAGACTGAGCCGTCTTGGATCTTGGTGGGGATCTTTGCAGCACCGAACTTGCTAAGTATCGGTCCCGGCTGGAGACCGGTGTTCCCGGCACTCACTACAATATCATCTGGTGCCACGTCGCCTGGGGAGGCTGCGGACGGAACCTTGTTCTTCTCAAACATCAGGTATAGTTTGAATGGGTTCTTGTTTGAGAGTATTAATGCGTTCTGACCTGTCAGATACTCGTATATTCCCTCAAGATTTTGGAATTTCCCGCCCAGGTTCTGCAAGGCTCTCTTGATTAGAGTGTTCTTCGCGACGCATATCTCCAAATCGTCCTTGAATTTCTTCCTTAGCACCTGAAGCTGGTGAGCTTTGAGGGCGCGAAGGTCGGCTATGGCAAATACGGTGTACTTATTCAGGAGGTTTTCGAGCTTCTCAACAACGGACTTCTTCTTCTCGAGGGTTTTTCTTGGCAATAGTACCACCTCATCTCAGTTTCACGGGCTTTCCCATAGTTGTTTTGACAACAATAGACGAGAGGAACTGGTCGAGCTTTATTCTCCGCTCTATGGCGCTTAGTACTGCCATTATGTTCTCGGCGATGCTCTTCGAGTCCATTTCCTCAGAGCCTATCCTACATCTAATTGTAGGTTGGTCGCGGATCCTTATCCTGACAGAGCTCCGGTACTTCTTTATGAGTGGATCGATGTTTGCGGTAGGCGGGACTGGATCTGGCATTTTCCCCCTTGGACCGAGTACTGGACCAAGGATCTTTCCGACTGTAGCCATCAAGTCAGTCCTCGCGGCAAAGAAGTCGTAGGTCTCGGCTAGCTTCTTTATGGCTTTTTTGTTGCCAGCATACTGTTCCAGATCCTGTTTAGTTAGGACAAGGTCGGCACCTGCCTGCTTAGCTTTGGTCACAAGGTCTCCGTCGGCAATGACACATACCTTTATATCCTTTCCAACTGGGTGCGGGAGTGGCACGACCTCGTTTATCCTGTTCTCCGGTGCCTTGACGTCAAGGCCCTTTAAGTTGACAAAGAGCTCGACAGCCTGTACGAAGTTACGTTTCTTCGAGTTCTTTTTTGCATCCTCAACTAAAGTAGTGAGTTTTTGAAGGTCAAACTGCATGTCACTGTGCCTCCATCTTCTTTATGAGTTCATCGTAGACTCCAGAATCGATCTCTTTCTGGACTTCGCGCGGATCCTTACCGGCTACGGTAACGCCGATGCTCACACAGGTACCGAGAACCTCTTTGAGGCACGACTTCAGGGTCTTTGCGACTGAGAGAGGATAACGGGTCTTAGCAATTTTGAGGGCGGCTTCTATACTGAGGTCTCCCACCTTCTCCGCCTTGGCGTTGCTGGAGCATTTCTGCAACTTTAGCTCCTTGACTATCAAGGCGGTGGTGGTGGGCACACCGACCTCGACCTCAAATTCCTTGGTATCTGGGTCGGCGATTACCTTTACCGGAACTTTCATTCCTTCGAACTCCTTGGTCTTCTCATTTATGGTGTTGACTACCTGGAGGATATTGAGGCCAATAGGACCTAGCGAAGGCCCTATTGGTGGTCCACCGGTAGCCTTTCCACCATCTACCAAGAAGTTGAAGGTCTTCTTAGTTCCCAATCTTACTCCTCCTCTAACTTGGAAAAGGCTTCAAAGATGTCAGTCTTCTGCTCCTTCTCCGACTCCTTCGCTTCGGGCTTTGGCGTCTCGGCGCGGGATAAGACCTTAACCTGTTCAGCGTGAATGGTTATTGGGAGCGTGTATGGCGCCTCTAGGAGTTCTAGCGTGACCTCTGCCTTTGCCCGATCGACCCTAGTGACTTTCGCCTGCATGCCCTTGAATGGACCCGAGACGATCTCAACCTTGTCGTTGACTTCAATCACCTCGACAACGGGCTTTGGCATTATGAAGCGCATTATGTCTTCAAACTCGACTTTGCCTGCGACCCACCCCTTAACGTGTTTTATCTCCTCAATTGCTAGATTGACGATATTCGGACCGCTCGCCTCAAGGAAGACGTACCCGCTCACGTCTGTCGGGGATATAATGGCCTTTACAGGTATATTTTTGGCAATGCAGCGGCGTTCTATCAGCAGTGCAACATTCTTCTCCTGTCCTGCGGTGGTCCGTATGGCGAATATTCTGGAAGGCGCAGTCTGCGCTGAGGACATAGGTCAACCTCCTGAGCCCATGATGAGGGTTGAGATGAGTTGTATTATGAAGCCAAATATACCGACTCCGATCATGCCCAAGAAGCAGATCCTGAGCGATAGCTTAAACTCGTCCATGTCAGGTTTCCTTGAGAGCTTCAGGACCTTGGCCATTGAGCGTAGAGAGTCGGAGAGAGTCATTTGGTATCATCTGCCTATTTCCATAAGAGCAAAAGGGAGAAAGATAAGGTTCAATTTAAAGCTTTCCACAAAAAATACGAGCTCTGACTGGGGGGCAGGATTTTGCCAGAAAAGGGGAGGGGCGCCAGTTTCCTGGGCTTATGTTTTAGGGGAAAACGTTTGAATAGGATGGATGAGAAAATGGGATTGAAGCTCTTCTGATTGTACGTAGGGAGCACGTTTGCTAAACTTTTACCAACTCGATGCCCTCAATGGTTTTAATGAACTCCTTGTATTTTGAAGGTGTGCCCTTCCAGTCAACATAGGCTTTCGAGCACTTGCCGAGGGTCCTTTCAATGCAAACTTTGATCATGCCAAGGTCCATTCCCTCATTCATCGCGTATTTCGGAATTATGTGACCGATTATAGCATCTTCATTCAACATGAGGTTGGTAAACTTCTCGGAGTAGTGCCCCCCGCCCACCCCGATCGCACATTCGCCAAACTTCGGGGATGATTTTATGGAATTGGAGACAGCCTTTGCTACCGCCCTTCCAAGTAGATCATCCTTCCAAGCTTTTTCGTCGCTCCCTATCTCTATAAAGGTTATGGGCGCCAGTAGGCTAGTTGGACCGTGGTGCGTCGCCTCCACAGAAACAGGAACATCTAGACCTAGCATGTTGGATGCACGCTGGAGCTCCTGGAGGAGGCGGGTTTGGAGGCAGGGATTAGAGATTGCGACCTCTTTTGGTCTTCCGCCAAAATCAGCATGGTTGCAAAGGTTCCCAGGTGTATGGACGGTAAGGCAGCGGATTCCAGATTCGCTCTTATGCTTTGATAGGCAGATGACCCACTCCGCTTTGGGGACAGGCATGGACATACTGATTAGAGGCGAGTCTAACCCGATTAAGTAGAAATCTTCGTGTGAGTGTGCCAGAGAGGACCCAAGGGGTACCTCTTTGAATGGGAGTTCGCAAAGGAGGTGGGAGGAGATGTTTATGCCAGCAGGGTCAGCCTTTGAGTAGACCAAGAGTTTCAACAGAGGCACCGAAGTGACTAGATCAATAGAGCCATAATACCTTTTTGTGCGTGGAGCCTATTTTCAGCCTGATCCCACACGACTGAGTTCTTGCCGTCAATGACCTCATCTGTTATCTCTTGACCCCTGTGGGCGGGCAAGCAGTGCATGACTATTACGTCTGGCGGCGCGTGGCTCAGCAGGTCTGAGTTGACTTGGTATGGGCGGAAGGTGAGCATCCTCTCCTCCTTTTCGGCTTCCTGTCCCATAGAGACCCAAACGTCGGTGTAGATCACATCGGCATCTTTAACTGCGACCTTTGGATCTTCCACCAAGGTCAGAGAGGCGCCTTTAGCCGCGCCCTTCTTTATTGAGTCGGCGTAGGATTGAGAGATCTGGTACTTGTTGGGAGAGGCGATCGTCATATTCCCTCCAAGCTTGAGCACAGCCTCAGCGAGCGACCTGCAAACGTTGTTATTGCCGTCGCCCACAAACACAACATTTGTGCCCTCGATCTTCCCCTTCTTCTCGATTATAGTGAGGCAGTCACCCAAGGCCTGGCATGGGTGTGCTAAGTCGCTGAGGGCATTGATCACGGGAGCGCGGGCATTTTCGGCCATTATCTCCAGGTCGGTGTGTTTGAAGACCCTCGCAACAATCCCGTCTGCATAAGCGTCGAAGGTTCTTGCGGTGTCTGCAATCGTCTCACCCCTTCCGAGCTGCAGATCATTCCAGTTCAAGTATATGGGGTGACCGCCAAGTTGGTGAACGCCAACGTCAAATGAGAGACGAGTTCGGGTGGAAGGCTTCTGGAATAGCAGGATCACAGTCTTGCCACTAAGATAGGGTCTGATGTAGTTCCCACACTTTACATCGTGCTTCATACTTATTGAGAGTTCGAGTATCTTTTCTATCTCCTCCTTAGTGTAGTCGGAAAGTGTTAACAGGTCTCTTCCTTTCATTATTCTCATTAGATTCACCTTTTGAGGTTTTTTCAATAAAAAAAGTTGCTTAAAACTTTTACGCTAAAAAAACTGCATGTTTAATAAACATTATTTAATTTTTATTGGTTTTTGATAAGATATTTTTAATTACCCACTCTGGGTCGAAAGTTATAAGATCGTCATATCCCTGACCTGTGCCAAGAAAGAATATGGGCTTTTTGATTATGTTTGATATAGATATGGCGGCGCCGCCCTTCGAGTCCGCGTCTACCTTTGTGAGGATAACACCATCCAGAGGGACGAACTTGTTGAACTCCTGGGCCTGCTGTAGGGCGTCATTTCCAGTCAGCGAATCGCCAACAAAGATTGTTAGATCGGGTCTGGCAACCCGGTAAATCTTCTGCAACTCGTCCATCAGTCCTCGGTCGGTCTGCATTCTGCCCGCGGTGTCTATTAGGACGGCATCTATCTGGTTTGACCTGGCGTACGATATGGCATCGTAAGCCACTGCAGCCGGGTCTGCGCCGTACCTGTGCTTTATCACCTTGATGCCGAGCCGCCTAGCGTGTACATCAAGTTGCTCTTCTGAGCCTGCCCTGAAAGTGTCACTGCACGAGAAGACAACCTTAAGCCCCCTATCCATCAAGTATTTCCCGACTTTTGCTATCGTAGTGGTCTTCCCGGTGCCATTTATGCCAACAAACATTATGACGAACGGTTTCTTTGAGGTGACCAGTGAGAGGATGTCTGCGGAAGTCAAGCCCTCTCTCAATAATGAGCGAAAGGTCTCTTCTACTAAGGGAGAGATATCCTCGAAACGGCTCACCTTTCTGCCAAGAAGGGCAGACTTGAGCCTAGATACGAACTCCTCAGCAACTGGCAGGGCAACATCGCACTCCAGCAGTGCTAGCTGGAACTCCCACAGGTAGGACTCCAAGTCTCTCTCGGAGATGGATTTTGTGGAGATCCCCTCCAAGAGAGAAGAGAATGCGTTTTTCAGGCGGTCAAACAAGAATTACGCCTTCCCGGATGCCTCTATTTGGGAGTAAAGCTGGTCGATCCTAACCTGGAGCTGGTCCAGTCTTGCGGCGACCTGGAGATACTGGTTTTGCAGGGAAGAGATCTGCATCTGTGCCTTCTTTATCCGGTCCTCTATGTCGGATATTGCGGTGTCGATGCTCTTTTCAATGGATATTCCAGACCCCACGCCCACCACTACGGTTTTTACATCTTGGAGGAAGGCCTTTATGTAGTTGCCAGCCCCTATGTGTATCAGAGTCTCCGCCTTGCCCTCCCTATTTTTGATCTCGTGCAGCGAAGCCTTGCTGAGGGTCAACTCTGCAAGGGCACCTGTTGTGAACTCTATCTGCTGGCGCAAGACGTCTGCATAAGCCTTGAGGTTTGAGAACTCTACAAGTAGCGGATCGAGCTCTTCCCTGGGCGTCAAGGGCTTTGCGGGGCGGGGGGAGGAACTCATCTCTATGCACCGACCTGTTCTTCCACGGCTTCTATCTTTATTTGGAACCTCTTCAATTTATGGTTTCCACCGAGAGTGCTCAGGACCTTCTCGATCGCCCATTCTCTTTTCGGCGCAGTTACCTGTTTCTTGAAGTTAACCCAGTTTATCCCCATTTTTGCCTTTCCCTTAACTACGAAGGTCTTGCTCATATACATCACCCAATCAAACCTAATGATGCCTCGATGTGTGCCATTTCAGGACCTGTGGTAGCCTCACCCACCACCACACCATACGAGTTTGCCAGCATGCCCACCCTAAGGTAAGGGTAGCCGCAGTTAACGGTAGAGATGTTAACGGGGATATTAAAGATTTCCCCAAGTTTCTTTACCTCCTCATCAGTGGTCTGAGGGTGACAAAGCATGGCCTTGTTGTTCGCGACTGCGCACACACCTGGGAGGGACAATCCTGCAATGTTAACCTCATAAACATCAACACCGAGGGTTTTTGAGAGGAGGGATTTCAGTTCAGGATCTGCCCCGACGCCAACTACGGCAACAGAGTCATTAACGAGGACCATATTTCCCAAGGCGTTCTTCTTTCCATTGTACTGAACCACAGGGATGCCGACACTCGATTCGATAAAAGAGATCTCCTCTTCCTTTGCGTTATGGGGGACGAGAAGCCCTTTAGAATTTCCGGTTATGAATATTCCCAAAAGCACGCTGCCGCAGATTGTTGTCCTGTATAGGGGTACACGTAGCGTTGAAGATATCTCCTCCTCGAATTTTGGAGGTATGTCTGGAGGGGCTAGTGCGAATTTATCGGTTGCGAACAGGAAAGCACCTATGTTGGGATTTCCGTACAGCGAAAGTCGAGATATGGGCAAACGAGATTATGCCTCCGCAGGAAGCACTCTGGCCGTCCCGTCTTCCAATTTTTGAACCTTTATTGAGATCTTTCTGAGAGTTTTTGTTTTGCCCCTTGCCCACAATTTGGCATTCAAATCGTTGTGGATTTTGACCTCTTCCGTATCAGCGATTCTTTGGGTGATCTTTTTGATCAACTTTACGGCTTTAGGAGCAGCTTTCCTCCCGTATGTAAGGTAAGCATGACGGAGATTTATTGTGACAGTCTTCTCTTCAATGACCTTGCTTTCATCTTCTTCCTTTTCTTCCTCTTTTTCCTCCTTTTTCTTCTCCTTTTCTTTTTCTTCCTTCTCTTTCTTTTCTATCTCCTTCTCCTTTTTCTTCTCTTTTTCCTCCCCTTTTGTTTCCTTGTGTTTGGCTTCTTCCTCTTCCTCTTCCTCCTCTTCTTCCTCTT
>CAZZJY010000066.1:0-3747 GCA_964654895.1 uncultured Nitrososphaerota archaeon | reverse complement strand
TATTAAAAAGTTAAAAATAAAAAGTTAAAAAGTTTATAGTTTTATTAGGGGTAACGGGGACGACTGGTTGATACCATATGACTTGCATATTATTTTTATTTACCATTATAAGTTAATATTAAAAAAAAAAGAATTTTAACCTTTTTTGATTCTCTCCACAAAACTCGATCAGGCAACCTTAGTCTCACAAGTTCTGCAGTAAGAAGAGCCTGGAGGGATCTCAGAACCACATTTATGGCAGAACATTTTTGCAGCCTTCTGCTTTGTCAATCCTAAAACCTCTTATTTTTTAAGTGAGATATTGAGTTATAAATCTTCTGTCGCAATATATTATAATTAAAAAATGTCACAGGAGTTATTATCATGAAAAAGTCAGCGTTTTTTGGCATATGTGCGATAGTTGTGCTCTACGGGAGCATCCTTCTTTCGATTTCCAGAGCGCCATGGTTTAGCTGGACCGAGAACGCCCTCAGCGACCTGGGGAACCTAAGGTATGAGACTGCCCCAATTTTCAATGTAGGGCTCCTAGTGACAGGGCTTTTGTTAGTGTTGTACTCTGCTACCGCCCTAAGAGATCATTCTCCCAAAACGGCTTACTTCTTGGCCTTTACGGGCTTTGCAATGCAGCTCGTTGGTTTGCTTTGCGAGAACTACGGGCGATTGCACTTCTACGTATCTGTTATGCTCTTCGTCTCTCTACCATTCGCGGCTGTATCGTATTTTTTGGAGAGGAGATGTTACCTGACCTGGCTGGTCTTCGCGGCCGTCCCAGTTTGGGTATTGCACTTCCAAGGCAACTTGTTCACAGGGGTTGCGATCCCTGAGATTTTCTCGTCTTTAGTGATGCTGCCTTGGCTGACAAAAACGCTTATTAAGGTTTGGAGGGAATAACCCATCGTTTTGTGGTGAAACAAATGAGCGAAAAGGCAAAGATCAAAGAAGTTGTCGATTACCATCCTGGCGCAGTCGTAAGCAAGACTTTGATGGAAAAAGAGGCTGGTAGCATCACGGTGTTTGCCTTCGACCAAGGTCAAGGTTTGAGCGAGCATACCGCCCCCTACGACGCGTTAGTTCAAATTTTGGATGGAGAGGCAGTGGTGACCGTATCCGGCAAGAGCCATGAGCTCGCCGAGGGGGAGTACATTATTATGCCTGCCAACAAGCCACACTCTTTAAGGGCTATAAGCAAATTCAAGATGTTGTTGGTGATGATAAAGTCGTAATTCTTCGAAGAATTACCACCCGCCGATTGGGCATGTTTCTCCACTATAAGTGTTTTACAGTTGGACTCACTTATTTGCACATATTCTGCACAACCTTTTCTTGAAGACTCCAAACCGCCTTAACTCGACCATGCAGTTAGGGCACACCTCCCGCCTGCACTCCGGACACATATTTACGTGTGCTGCACAAAGGGTGGCGCCGCAGAGAGTACACGCCAATTTGTCAGATTTACAGAGAATTTTTCCACAGACAGTGCACTTAGATGGTGGCTCCATTATGCAGAAGACTTTTCCGCATGCAGAGCATTGCCAAGAATGCGACTTGCACACATCGCCCCCGCACTCAGAGCATTTCACCGTACACTCTTCGCAGAAAACCTTCCCGCATACCTTACACTTCACCTGCTCTAGTACACAAAGCTCCTTTCCGCAGCCTGAGCACTTTTTCGTGTGGGCACCATAGTGGTCGGCGCAGTACAAGTTCTTGCAGACCTTACATTCTTTGATGTGGACCTTGCAATATGTTTTGTCGATACATTCGTTGCACCTGTATACGCAGCCAGCACAGAGCTTACGCCCACAGGAGCTGCAGATGTGTGGCTTTTCGTCTATGCAGTAAAGCTTTCCACAGTTCGGGCATGACCAGACGTGGTCCGAACATACACCCCTCCCGCAGAGGGAGCAGACTTTCAGATGGGGCGGGCAGTACATCTCCCCGCACTTAAAGCAGATCAGAGGTCCATCAAGAGATTCTATGGTCGCTCCGCACTCGGCACAGCTGCCGAATACTCCTCTGCCATTGACGGCGTTCCACCCAAACCTGAAGTCTTTGCTCATTCCATCAAAGTAGAACCGGTACAGCGCCTCGATCGTCGGGACCCAGACCACTTGCATCACCTCAACCTCCACTTCATCGTGCCTGGGTTGAAATACCATTGTCTGCAGCGGCGCCTCCATCAGGGATTCCACCTCGGATTGCATTTTAGAGATCTCCTCGCGCATCTGCCTCTCTAGGAGCTCGCCTTCCTTCCTGAGGTTGTTGATCTTCGAACCCAACTCCATAATCCTCTTCTCGAGTCTAGTCAACCTCACTTCCCTAGTCTGGATCTGTTCAGATAGCTTAAGCAATGACCTTCCTTCTCTCTCGGCTTTGATTCGCTCCCTGTTAAGAGAGCGGATCTCGTCCTTTATGCCCGCGACGAGCTTATCAAGACTCTCGTACTCTTCCTTGGCAGCTTTTATAGATGATTCAACATCCTTTATCTTAGACGAATAGGAGGACCTTATATCAGATGCCCTGTTGTTCTTGATTTCATCAATTTTTGCCTTCAGTCTCTTTTTGTACTCCTCGACAGACTCTCCTGGTCTTGAATACTCGCCCAACTCTTTGTGGTAGTAGACGTTCTGCGTGAGCTTTGACATAGCATAGGTCTTGAGCAGACCCTTAAGTCCCTCAATGCTGGAACCTTCAAAGAGCGCCGAGGTTGGCATTTCGTGCCGCCCCTCCCTCGAAGGAGAGGGCGAAGTCCCTATTTGTACGACTTCATTTGCCGTGAGGCCGTATGCGGATTCGTGCCTCCAGTCTACAATGGATACAGAGGAATCTGCCGGAACGAGTCGCCGCAAACGTTCCTTGAATTCGAGGGAGGGCATTCTCCTAACTGAGTTAACTGTAACCTCCGCAAACAGAGCGGGCATATAGCGGAGGTCGGATTTTACGACCTCGGCATGATCCAGTGTTTTGTTCTCTTTGAGTGTTTCCAAAAGGCTCTTCTCGTCCACCCTCACTGGCATGTATGTGGCGGGGAGGGAGGGGGGCAGAGACGGGGGCACGCCTGGGGCACCCCGCATCTTGATCAGACGATCCTTGAGCGCGGCCATTCTCTTTCTCATCCTCTCCCTCTCCTCCGGAGAGACGAAATCTAAGGGGTTGAAGCCGGGAGCACCGTGCCTTGTCTCCCTGCATCTGATCTTGACATGGAGGGGGACCCTCTCCACAACATCCCCCGTGATTATGGCATCGCCAGGCTCAAGCCAGTTTATCTCGTATGCCCATTCATTGCTCAGCCCCCCGCTCTCTACAGCTATTCTCACATCGTTCGGATCCGTCAGCTGGTGAATCACCCATGTCGCGGAGAGGCTCCTCACAGTCATATCCAGCAACTGGGGGCGCTGGGTCAGGACAATCAGATTTGCACCAAACTTTCTCCCCTCCTGGGCAAACCTCCTGACAACATCAAGTGTCTCCTTGACCAGAGGATCTTTCTGCCTGGTTCTGCCAGCAAATAGGTGTGCCTCGTCCAGAACAAGGTAGAAGGGAGGGATCTGCATCACCATTATAGCCTCAAGTAACTTGTTTAGCAGCCTCCCCACTATGGAGTATTGGTCTTGCGCAGGCAGACCCCTCAGGTTCACAATGGTGCATTGCATCTGGGAGACGAGATCCTCGGGCTTTGCGCCCTCGATGGCCGAGATGTCGATGTCGGCTCCTGGGTTGAACACCATATCGGCAAATTCTATTATC
>CAZZJY010000065.1:0-3675 GCA_964654895.1 uncultured Nitrososphaerota archaeon | reverse complement strand
CCGCCCGCGACCTCGAACCCTTCCCTCAGGGGGGAGACCCCCCCCCCTGCCGGTGCAGTGGCACGGCACTATCAACTTTGGGTTAGCTGCCCTGAGCGCGCCCACGGTCTTCTCAAGCTTCTCTTTGGAAGCGTCGTTTAGATGGAAGCCCCCGATCACGGCGTAGATCTCGTCCCTTCCGAGTATCTTTTTGACGTACTCCAGCGAATTCACAACCCCTGAATGGGCACACCCTGTGACAACAACCGTGCCCTTACCCTTCACATCAAAAGCAACAGCCTGGTCGTCGAGGAAAGGATCAGCCTCTAGCCGTCCGTCGACCTCTATGTAAAACTCACTCTCGGGCTTCTCGAACTCATTACTTCTCTCTATCGTTCCCGTTGTGACCAGCCAATGGTTTATCACCTGCGCCTCGTTTGATATCCTGAATACCGCCCCTGCATCCTCGAGCTCCGACCTCGGGAAGGGCATCCCTATCTCCTTGATCTCGCCCCTAATCCTCTTGAACCTCCTGTAGAACACCATTGGGTGCGCGTATACCTCGCACCTGTTAGAGGTCCTCCTCACGACGCTCAGGAGCCCGCCGGTGTGGTCGTAGTGCCCGTGGCTGAGAACAACCGTTCTTATATCTCCCCTCCTCATCGCCTCCAGGTTGTTTATCAACACTTTCCCCGTCTGACCTGTATCGAAGAGTACCTCCCCCCTGTCAGAAGTTATCAAAATTGAGAAACCATGTTCCCCGAGGATATTTCTGGAACTGGCAAGCACAGAGTTGTCTGATAATATGTAGAGCTTTGCGTGATTCACCTCTTGGAGGCTGACGTGTCTCATCGGCGCCCATCTCTGAGTCTAATATTGTTGAGACTCTATAAATGCTTTGCAAGAAAAACAAGCCTGGACTGATGATTGATCTTTTGAATTAACTTTAAATCTTCACTGAAAAATTTATCCTGAAAATTAAAACAAATCCAACAATAATGGCACAATAAAAATATCGAAATAGAAAAATACAAAACCCGGGGAGCCTCAACCGACATAAGGGGCGATCGCGATAGCCAAAATTAGAGCTACTGCCCCTGCCAATACGGACATGACAGCCCCAGCGACGAAGGGTCTGGCCCCTATCTTTGCTATCAGCCTGAACCTGACTTTGGATCCCACGCCTGCAAAGGCCGTGGCAAGCAGGAATGGGAATACCGCCCCAGATAGTACGCCTTTGACGAGCGGCCAGTCGAAGCCCATCGCCTTGATTAGAGGGGCATTAGCGTCTAGCACGGCGCAGAATACAGAGTTGACTATGAATAGTACGCCGAAGACAGGGAGAACGATCTTTGTCGCAGATTTCTCAGCCACTCCCTTTCTCAGCAAATAGGTTGCGATCAGGATCATGGGTCCTATCATAAATATCCTTATGGATTTGACCATGAGGGCAGGCCCTATGGCACTTGAATCCAGTGCACCCGCGGCTGCGATTACCTGCGCCGTCTCATGCACCCCAGAACCGCACCAAACCCCATAAACGCTCACGCTGTTTCTCAGCCATTCGCCCACCGCCGTGTTGAGAAAGATAAATGGGTAAGCGAACATGGCTATGAGCCCAAACAGAGTTATGCAGGCCAGCGCCACGCCCATCTCCTCCTCTTTTGCGCCTATCGCCGGACCCGTCGCCGCGATCGCGGAAGCCCCGCAGATAGAGGTGCCCACGCCGATGAGCGTGGAGATCCTGCTGTTGAGGCCAAACTTTCTGCCCAGCCAGAGCCCAAAAAAGTAAGAGAAGAACACAACTATTAGGGCGTTCAATACCCCTAGACCGACCTGCAACCAGATTAGGGCGCTTGTTACCAGTCCTAAGGACGCTATAACGCCCCTGAGCATGTCTCCGGCGCAGAAGTTGATGCCCTGGGTCAGCCTCTCTGGCAATTTAACCAGATTCGAAATGGCAATGCTGTAAATGAAAGCCCACATGAGGCTGCTTATTGGCTTGAAGTACAACCAGCTGGCAAAGGAGAGCAAAGCAATCCCTGCACAATAGAGGATACCAGGCCAGAGAGCAGGAGGTTCGGATCTTTGCAATTAGAGCCACCCTGCAGGCGTTGGTTTATTATGTGGAATACCATATGGTTGCTTCTCAAATTAAGATTTACCTTTTGATAAGCTATTTCTTGTTTAGCCCATGAGCCAATCCATTTTCTTGGCCTATTGGGCTGGATTCTCCATAATGCAAAATTCTGCCCTGCCTGATTTGCGGTTTTCATAACATCTCGGTCCCATGTGCACAATGTATTAAATATCCGGACAGGCAAAAATGCTGGCATGCAATTCGGCGAGATCTTCGGCATATTTCTGGCAGGCACCGCTTTAGGCTTATCCATAGCGGCGCCGCCTGGTCCAGTGAACGCCATGATTGCGGTCCAGTCGACCAGGTCCATGCTGAGAGGCTTCCTTGTTGGTCTGGGCGCCATGACCTCAGACGCTACTTTCCTTGTAATAACTTACCACATGCGGCAGCTCATTACAATCGAGGGTCCGGCCAAAGGGGCTCTATCGTTGGCGAGTTCCGTTCTACTGGCTTACCTGGCTTACCTGACCCTCATGTCTGTCAAGAAATTGGATGGAACAAGAGGGCATGAAGAAAGGGCTACTGCCGTGCCCTACCTCACAGGCCTCTCCATAGGCCTGACCAACCCCTTCCAGATCGCCTGGTGGATGAGCGTGGGTCTATCCCTGATCTCGAGCATAGGCTTGATCATAATACTCGGGTTCTTCAGCGGGATACTCGTCTGGATAGTCTCATTTCCCATGGTGATACATTTTGCTCAGAGCAGGGTCCCCTGGCTGTACAAGGTGGTGGGCTACGCCTCGGCAGCCCTTTTGATCGCGTTCTCTCTGTGGTTCTTTTCTAACGCCCTTCAACTTTTGATCTTAATGTGAAAAATGACAAAATAAAAGCCTGGACTTTTTTGTAGCTTTTCCGTTGTAACTATGGCAATGCCCTCTCCTCTCTCAAATATCAACGAGGTCACTGGTGCATTTGTACTGTCGAGTTGTTGCGTCCTTTACATAGAGCAAATAAACAACCTCATCCGCAGAACGTTGACCTAATCCTACCTAAAGCAGTTTAGGGACCATTTTTAGCGTCACAGTATCACATAAACAGTTAAATAGGATACTTTTTTTATCAAAAGTATTATGAATTGTGGAAAAAATGAGTTATACCATCACGGAAAAAGGTATCGTGCCAATCCCTGCCGAGATCAGAAAGAAGCACCGACTGAGAAAAGGCTCCCGCATCAAGTTCTTTGAAACTGATGAGGGCATCTTACTAGTTCCTGTGATCCCGTTTGAGGAACTATTTGGTGCGGATAGGACAGCCAAGGAAACATTGTATGAGGCGATAAAGGAGTTGCAGGAAGAAAGACCACAGACGCTGCGACGGGAAAGAGAATCCCTCCCGAGAGGGAGGCAGTCTACTGCGGTCCAGACGACATAATCTCTGAAAAGGCGCCCATAAAATTCATGGAGCCCGGAGGCAGAGAATTTGAAGTAAAGGATTGAGGTCCTAAATCATAACTACGCACTCGTCTGGCTACATCGGGCATCCCCCATGTTGCATCTTTTACTCCTCTGGTCAACCCTTATCATCTGGATGCTATGAATTGTTCTTTCCTGAATATG
>CAZZJY010000064.1:0-4435 GCA_964654895.1 uncultured Nitrososphaerota archaeon | reverse complement strand
CCCTCCCGAGGAGGTAGTTTCCACGGCGAAGAGCGCAGGGGGCCAGTCCATCAGTTACACCTACACCGAGCCCACCATCTTCTTTGAGTACGCTTACCACACCGCGAGGATCGCCCACAGGGAGGGAATACACAACACCTTCGTCACCAACGGCTACATGACTCCAGAGGCCGTCGACACCATCGACGGTTACCTAGATGCGGCGACAGTTGACTTCAAGGGCAGCGGGGATCCGGACTTCTACAGGTCTTTCTGCAAGGTGACCAACACAGGGCCCATCTACCAGTCCCTTCTCGAGATGAAGCAGAAGAAGATCTTCATAGAGATAACAAATTTGATTGTCACGGGCGGAGGGGACTCCAGGGAAGCCTTCCTTAAGCTCGTTAGGTGGATAATCGACAACCTGGGGAGCGACGTTCCTCTCCACATACTTCGCTTCTTCCCCAGCTATCTGTACACAAGTAGACCTCCGCCACCCGTATCGTTTCTGGAGGAGCTCTGGAAGATCTCAAAATCTGAAGGTCTCAAATATGTATACCTCGGGAACGTTCCGGGCCACAAATACGAGAACACTTACTGCCCAAGGTGCAACAACTTGTTGATAGAGAGATTCGGGTTTGAAGTCGGATCTATCCGATTGAAGGGCAGGAGGTGTGCCTTCTGCGATGAAGAGATTAATGTCATCATTTAAGTTGGGAGGTGATCTCACATCTGGTACTTCCTGAGACCGGATGCCGCGTCCGCCCTTGAGGACCCTAAGGTCCTCTCGTCCCTGCCAAGGTACGTCAGAATAGTTAAGAACAAAAGCGTAGCTAAGTTCAGGATCTCCCGGCTGATCCCGGTCGAGTTCTCCGGCGACTCGCCCATGGACGAACTCTGGAGATTGCACAGCAAGGGTCTAGAAGAGGAATCTGAACTTGAGAAGTCGCTCGACGCAGGGCATGTCCGTTACAGTAACCTGGAAGCCCCAAAGTCGTCCCTTCTTCACCTGAAATCTCTAATCGCCAGTAAGATCATGGAGCGCTGCGTGCTGTGCGAGCGCAGGTGTATGAAGGACAGGACGCGGGGGGAACTTGGATACTGCAGAGTAGGGAAGGACATGTACGTCTCCTCTTACTTTGACCACATGGGGGAGGAACCTGAGATCGTTCCCAGCTTCACGGTATGCGACTAAAAGTCGGCCGAGTTAGCCTGGGATGTAATTTCAGGTGCCTCCACTGCCAGAACTGGGGCATAAGCCAGCAGATAGAAAGCGGGGATCTCTACTCCGAGAAGGAGCTGGCACTCTTGATCGATGACGCCAGGAGGAGGGGTTGCAGGAACCAGAACTGGGTGGGCGGGGATCCTATCCCGCACATACCATTCTGGCTGAGGGTCCTCCTCCACGAGAAGGAGAACATGCCCGTATTCTTCAACACAAACGGCCATTACTCCCTGGAGTCCTCTGAGCTCCTGAGGGGGGTTGTGGACATATATAAAATAGACTTTAAGTACGGGAATGATCGATGCGCCGAACGCCTTTCAGACGCCCCGAGGTACTGGGAGGTCCTTACCAGAAACCTTAAATTGGCAAAGAGGCATGGCGAGTTACTAATACGCATCTTGGTCCTCCCAAATCATCTGGAGTGTTGCCTCTCCAAGATCTTGGAATTTATAGCGAAAGAGCTGGGCAGAGACACGCGCGTTAACCTGATGGATCAATACACCCCCCACTGGAGAGCCAAGGAGGCTCCAGAGATCACTAGGCGCTTGAGCCATTCTGAGTGGAAGCTTGCACTCCAGATGGTGGAGTCTTCAGGGCTAACTAACGTAATAACATGAGCCTTCTCCCGTTTTTCGAAACTATCCTTATTAATGCTCTCTGACGTAAGTAGATTGTAGGAGTTTGGAGGTTATATGGTGGTATGCCCTGAGTGTGGAGGGGAGCTGAAGTTCGAGCCCTCCCAAAGGAGGTACGTCTGCCTGAGTTGCGGTCTGTCACTCACCAGGGATGAGATCGACGAGATTAAGGCAAAATATGCCGCCGCCACAGCCTCAGAAGACAAGGAGAGGCTAAGGAAAGAGTACCTCAAATGGTGGTCCAGTAAAAAGTAAATACAAGAAATTGAAGGCAGGCAGGTGTCCACGATAATCTCAGAGATAATCAGCATAGGTAGAGAGTTGCTTATTGGGAGGACACAAAACACAAATGCCGTTTGGATCTCATCCCGACTACTGTCCGTTGGCATAGAGGTCTCCAGGATCTCAATTGTTGGTGACAGCGTTTATGAGATCTCGCGGGCAGTCTCAGAGTCCATCGCCAGGCGCCCCGCAATAATCATCACTACCGGCGGGCTTGGGCCAACGTACGACGATCTCACGGTCGAAGGCATAGCGTCTGCCTTAAAAATACCAAAAACCTTGAATCCCGGGGCACTGGAACAGGTGAGGAGTAAATACCAGTCAATGGGGCTGGAGATGACGCCCTCTCGGTACAAGATGGCCATGCTCCTGGAGGGGGCAGAGCCATTGGTTAACGCGCTGGGCACGGCCCCAGGCATGATGATCGAATATGGGGGCACCACAATATTCTCCCTGCCTGGCGTCCCCTCTGAGATGATGGAGATGTTCAGCTCACAGGTTCTGCCTAGAATAACGGAGAAAGTGCCCAGGAAGAGGTTCTTGGAAAGGGTTATCGTCATCGAGGGCATACCTGAGTCATCACTCGCCCCTCTGATAGAGGAGTGGATGCCCAGCAGTGGAGGGGTGTACCTGAAATCCCACCCTGCTGGCGAAGAGCCCTCTCCAACACTGAAAGTTCACCTCTCCATAATAGGTGATAATTTTGAGGAGATGAAATCCCTACTTTCTAGGGCTGAGGAGTCTTTCATGAAATATGTCCTGAAGGCTGGTGGCAAAATAAGGGAGGCTCCGATATGAACTTTGTCTACATTATGGGAACAGCGGGATCTGGAAAGTCCGCCTTGACATATGCCTTGGCTGACAGGCTGAGAGCCTCAGAGATGAATGTTGCTACTGTGAACCTCGACCCAGGGGTGAGGTGGCTTCCATACAGCCCAGAGGTCGACATCCGGGACTATGTTAACTACGATCGCATGGTTGAGGACTATAGACTAGGTCCTAACGGAGCATTGGTGGCGTGTGTGGACGCTGCCGTCAACCACGTCTACGAGATGAGGGACGAGCTGGAGAGGCTGGAGCCTGATTACGTCCTCGTGGACACGCCCGGGCAGATGGAGCTCTTCGCATACAGGGACTCTGGCACATTCATCGCCTCTGCCCTCTCTGGAGGCAACTTTTCAACAATATTCCTCGCAGACCAAATCTTCTTAAACAAACCGTCTGATTTTGTCTCTGTTCTGCTGCTCTCATATTCAGTCCATGTCAGATTTCGCGCGCCACAGGTTAACTGCGCCTCCAAGATCGACCTCATCCCGGAGGAGGTACTGGAGAGGACCCGGCTGTGGTCCTCGGACCCCGTCACCCTGAAGGATGCTTTTCTATCAGAGACCGCAGATCTGAAGACTGAGATCTCAGAGAGGATCCTTGACTCATTACTCGATATCGGCGCCTTAGGAGAGTTTATATTTATCTCTTCCAATACTGGTGAAGGATTAGACGATCTCTATGCCCAGCTGCAACGCATACACACAGGAGGAATAGACGTCTAGTGATCAACTGGTGAGGCTGATGGAAAACCTAAACCTCGGCGACCTATCGAGACAGATGAAGCTGATCCGCGATAGTATTGAGCTCAATTACAAAAAGCTAGATGAACTCAGGAGGAAAAAGTCGGATATTATTGACAGACTCAAGAGCCTGAGGGAGGCGGCGCTAAATCACAAAAATATGAGGGACGAAAAGAACAAACTTATAGCCGAAAAGAAGCAGCTCAGAGACCAGCTTCACAAAGAGAAAAACGAACTCTCCCAGAAAATTAAGGGTTTGATCTCTAAAAAGCGCGAGATTCTCTCCTCCATTAGAGAGAACGAGTCCGAACTCCTGAGGCAACTCAAGGAGATAGACTGGAAGTACCAGACAACGCCGCTCTCCTTAGAGGAGGAGAGGCGTCTCCTCCAAAGGAGGTCCGAGCTGGAGAAGAAGCTAATGATCTTCAAACACGCCAGGGAGATTGACCAGGAGATCAACTCGCTGAAGACATCCTCTGAGGAATTGAGGACGAAAGCTGACCTTGTTCACAAGGAGATCCTCTCCCTCGCAGAAGAATCAAAGGTACATCACGAGTCCATGATAAAGTCTCTAGAAGAGTGCAAGCCCCTCTCCGCCGAGCTTGAGCAGATTAAGGTAGAAATCGCATCCATAAAGGGCGCGATAGAGTCATCGAAAAAGGAGCTCTTGGAATTGGAATCAAAGTACAAGGAGGTCAGGGAATCTGTCATGAAGCAAAAGATCGAAATGCTGGCAGAGCAGACCC
>CAZZJY010000063.1:0-9502 GCA_964654895.1 uncultured Nitrososphaerota archaeon | reverse complement strand
CGCAGCAGCCCGCGGCGAGGACCCTCTTACCTTTAGCTTTAGCTTCGGTTTTGGCTTCACTTTTGGCTTCACTTTTACCTTTGTCTTTGCCTTTGCCCAGCCCCATCCCCATCTCCATGTACATTCCCTCCCCATGCCATTCCTCATCCGATCCCTATTAATTCCTCAGTCCTTATCACCTAAATTCCATTCATACTTTAGCCAGCCGAGGTTCCTGCAGGCGTCCAGCAGACCCTCACAGTATGCGATACATACGAGAGCGGTAATAAAGTCTCCTTTCCCGAAGTAGTACCTCGAGTCCTCGAAGTACTGCTTTGCCAAGGAAAGGTTATACTGCAGTTTTGATGAGAGTGAGGGGTCGTTGGGGGGGCACACTACCATATCCTTAAGGGCGTTCTTTGCGTACTTGATGTAGCGTTCAAGTTTTGACTTTGCTAATTCGTCATCCATAGTATCCACCTACATGGGAAATACACCTGGCATCATACCCTCTCAACATATTGGCTTAGGAGCGACCTCTCAACTCTTGCCAGCACCTCAAGCGCTTCAGCCTCCATAAAGTGGAGCCTCCCAGGCACTATCAGGGAGTGTGGCGGTGGACCGAAATCAAGAGAGGCTAGGTCCTTGGCCCTGCCGCCCCTTACGAGCTGGTCTGGCGACCCGGCCCTGGCGATCCCTATCACGAGCATGTCGGGGCTGACCACATCCTCGCCCCTCCGGGACTCCATTTCCATCAGCAATTGTACCCCCTCTGGGACAGACATGTAACGCCCCTCCTCAGCCCTCAGATCGAGAAAGAGGAGTGTGTGAAGCCCGGCTCTCCTGTTTTGGCTGATTGTGTCATAGGGGACCTCTGAGTAGTTGTCGGGGAAGGTTATGGTTGCAGACCTGCCGAACTTGTAGTTCTGGAGGCCCGCGACACCTGGAGCTACAGATATTATGGACGGGGCGTGCGCCACCCTTACAGGGATCCCTCTGCGCTCAGCCCTAACCCTCAGTTCGATGTGGGTGGTGGCGATGAATGGGTCCCCGGGCACAAGCAAGGCAACATTCTTCTCTGATGCCGCCCTGAGCAAATGGGTCCCGTCCTCGACATAGTGCCGGTCAACCCTATTCACCTCCTTACCGATTAGCGCCTCTAAGGAGCGGAGGTTCAGGGAGGGCATGAGGTTGGTGTATGTCTCTATGAGGGCTATGTCTGCCGACCTGGCAAGCTCAAGACCGTAGAGGCTCATGCCCCTCTCGTCAGAGAGACCGAGCCCGATGAAGCTTAACGAGCCCATTTGAACCACCAAGTTGGAATGGAGAGAAACTCTTAAATTTTTGTTCCTTTTACGGAAAGACTTAGGGCCTGTAGCTCAGTACGGTAGAGCGGTGGACGCCGTCTGGCGGCCGAAGCTCTTAACCCATTGGTCAAGGGTTCAAATCCCTTCAGGCCCGCCATGTGCTTAAAGATCTCTTTTCGTTGGTCCGGAAGCATACGTCTGTGCCTTAAAGTGCTTTGCATTGAAAGATTGTTTGAACTTCCTGAAGGGCGGAGAGGGGAATCGCTTGTTAGTCATCTCATACTCGTCGAAGTTTCGGCGGATCCTGTCAAGGTTACCGATGGCTATTACTGGTCTTGGGAACTGCTTTGCGTTCCGGATTATTTAATTTGCCATCATTTTTAGTTGTTGTTTTAACTTTTTCCTCTCTTCACCTTTGACCCCCTGACCTTCCCGAACCTTAATTTTTCTTGAAACTCTCTCCGAATGTGCGCGTATAGCCCCCATATCCTCTTGATCCTTTCTCCTCCCCAGAAACGCCCATTCATGGGCTTTTCCGAATACTATTTTGATACTGCCACTTCAACGGCTTAATTGCATCACCCATGTCTAAGGCTATCACGGTTTCTGGATCGTCTAAAAGCTCAACAGCCTTCTTTGGGATGAAGTGGGCACACCATATGCCTTCACACTTGATAATCTCGATTGTTGCGAAGTTCCACACGTCACTTAGTGCCCCGTTCATTATCTGTTTCTGCTTCGTCCCGAAGAATATTGGCATGCTGACGGTTTCCCTATTGTTTAAGCTTAGCGTTAGCCAGTATAGTATCAGAAAGTTTGTAGCCTTTAAGCTGTAGCGCTTCCTGTCGAAGCGTATGGATGCCCTCTTAAGCCTAAAAGCGCTGCGCTCTTATCCACCAGGCTTTTCAAGATCTCAACAGCCTTGTACCTTGCTGTCTGGATTAAAGCAGTGTTAAGGTTGAAGAATTCTTTGGCTTTTTCATAGTAGCTCTTGTGGAGAAACCTCTTGGGCTTAGAGGATAAGCCAGCAATGCCACTTAGCAGACCCGAAATACTCGTTGAGTTTTCTGTTTAAGGCTAAAAATTTTAGTCTGTTGATCCTGAAGACCTTTCCTAAAACGCATACTTGAACATCTTTATGCGAGGAAACGTCCCTACTTTAAGCCACATTTAGCGCATATCTCAGGTTTGCCCATTCATCACATCCCAGAACCGAAACTCTAGGTTTTGTGGGCACCCATCTTCACAATAGACCAACCATCTCATTAAACTGAATAATTAGTTCGTCTATCTTTGGTACTAGTTTCTGGATTCCACCCCAGTATGATTCATGGTCGTACCATTGGCGGTTAAGCTCGTTGAGATCGAACGACTGTTGTTCAATCCAAGTGAAGTACTTGAGGTTATGTATGCGTTTCCGATCATAATAAGAAAGTTCCATCATAGAATCAGTTTTAGTGGACATTAGACTGTTGTGAAAGTTCCGAATTGCATCTTTCTCAGTGTATTCACCTTTGTGCTCACGCTCCTCCCGCAAGCGAGAATTATACATCTCCATTGAGTCGGTGAATACTGTGAGCACAATATCCTTACATGTAAGCTCATAATACTTCGCGAATTTGATGGCCATAAGCACGTTAGCTATGCTGGAAATGCCGAGTAAATCGAGCTTACTAACTACGTCTTCTGGAACGCCTACTTCATCTATGAGATACTTACGACCTGCGGGTTCGTTAAAAAGCCTCATTAGGTTAATAGTGTCGTTGTCATCTATTCCGATAACCACATCGGTGTTCCTGACGTTGTGAATCCATGGAACATGCTTGTCGCCGATGCCTTCTATTCTATGGGAGCCAAAGCCGTTAAGTAGCAGCGTCGGGCATTGAATCGCTTCCCCAACAGCAATCTTTGAATTGGGGAAGACCTGCTTTAGGTAGTCGCCACATGCAAGGGTGCCTGCTGATCCAGTGGTGAGGCATATCCCGTATAATCGACCTTTGCCGCTTTCTTTTTTGAGCACTTCTTCCATGGCATGTCCTGTCACCTCGTAATGGAAAAGGTAATTTCCGAACTCGCTGAACTGGTTAAATACGAAGATATCTTTTCGAGATCTCCTTAGCTCCCAGACCTTGTCAAAAATTTCTTTCACATTACTCTCGCCGCCCGGCGTAGTGATTATCTCTGTTGCTACACTCCTTAGCCACTCGAAACGCTCTTTGGACATCTCTTGAGGAAGAATCGCGATGCTATCACAGCCGAGAAGGGTCGCAATGTATGCTCCACCTCTGCAGTAGTTTCCAGTGCTAGGCCAAACTGCCTTATGTGTAGTAGGATCAAACTGCCCTGTCACGAGTCTTGGAACTATGCAGCCGAAAGTTGCCCCTACTTTGTGAGATCCTGTTGGGAACCATTTCCCTAATAATGCGATTATGCGTGCCTCAACGCCGGTGAGTTCTGACGGCAACTCTATGTAGTTGGCTACGGGCTGAAATAGCCCGCCCTTTGGTAAGGGTTCGTTTTTCCAGGTTATCCTGAACAAGTTCTGAGGAGCGATATCCCATAGCCCTATCTCCCTGAGCCGTTTTTTGATCATGTTTGGCGCGTGGGTTGGATTTTTTAGCTGAGCAAAAGTGGGGATAATTATGCTTCGTCCTTTGCATCTTAGCACCGTTTTCTCTAACTGTTTTTCGTTGATTGTAAGATCTATCAATTGTTTATCCTCACTCAACCTTTGGAGTTACAACGACTTGTGAGAACTATATTTATATAAATTTCGCGTGCACTTTCAAAATAAAAAAGTTTTGACGCTATACACGGTCGAAGCCAAGAACGATTGTTTCTATGGTTTCAATTGGTCGCTCGTTAACTGCCCTTTTAGTCTCCGTCCTGACACAATGCCAATTTAGAAGCAATTGACGTGTAACCACTTCATCAACATAATGACCTAGAAGTAAATTGTTTTAACTTCATTGAGGTCGTAAAGTTTTTCCGTAGATAAATCATATCGTGTGTGTTTAAAATATATATTTTGAAGCTCCTAAAAATGGTAACTTTTGCCCGTTTAGGCTGCCTTGGTCATAGTCGCGCCGTGGCCTCGAATTCTGCGAGGTAAGGCCCTATTGTTGGCGCACTTCCAGTCTGCCTAATCGCAGCTTCAGGATCCTTTAATCCACTTCCAGTTATCAAGACAACCACTGTTTCATCTTCCTTTATTGTGCCATTGTTAACAAGTTTGAGTAGCCCAGCGAGAGACGCAACACCTGTAGGCTCCGCGAATATTCCTTCAGTTGAAGCCAAAAGCCTCTGAGCATAAAGAATTTCCTTATCAGAAACGGCCTCGGCAGTCCCGCCAGTTTCTCTTATGGCGGTCAGAGCAGCGTCTCCATCCCAAGGAAATACATCGGAGAGACCGCCAGCAATAGTGCTAGGACGGCCCCAAGGTTCTATTTCAAATGGTCCTTTGTTCTGTTTAAAGGCTTTTACCAGTGGCGAACAACCTTCTGGTTGTATAGCAACTAATTTTGACATTGAATCAATGAAATCCATGGTGAGAAAGTCTTTATAACCCTTCCAGAGTCCTGTTAGAAGACAGCCAGAACCGGTGGGCACCATAACCCAATCTGGCGTTTGCCAATTTAGCTGCTCAACCAACTCATAGGTGATTGTTTTTGGCCCTTCAACTTGATATGGATTGAAAGGTCCGAAACTTGGGCAAGGGTACCATCCATATTTTTCAACAACCATTAGGAGCATATGCACTGTTGGATCTCTGCCTTCCTCGACAGCTTTGACTCGTATTACTTTTGCCCCGTAAAGTCGAATCTGGGCGAGTTTCATCTCGGGTGCGGACTCAAGGACAAAGGCATAGCATTTTAATCCTGCTTTTGCAGAATGGGCAGCTAATGCTGCAGCGGCGTTTCCACTTGAAGCGGTCACCGTTGCTTGTACGCCGAATTCGACTGCTTTGGAAACACCAACCGTCATTGAGCGGTCTTTGAATGACCCTGTAGGGTTTCGGGTTTCATCTTTCAAGAAGACTTTTTTCAATCCAATTTTTTCAGCAAGCCTGGACGCCTTGATCAAAGGAGTCCCCCCAGTTATCAGAGTGACAATATTTTTCTTGTCAACCACGGGGAGAAACTCGAAGTATTTCCAAACGCTTAATGGTCGTTTGGCTAAATTCTCCCTGTTGACATTTTCTGCTAGTGCTTTATAATCGTAGTAAATGTCCAAGCGGCCTCCGTCTTTCTTTGAGCACATGCAGAGTTTTTGTTCCATTGAGTATTCTGTACCGCAGCGGGCACATTTTATTTTCTCAACAAAAGCCAATTTTACTTCATCCCTTATCAATTAATTATTAATTTATACTGATTTTCTATAAATGTCTGCTTAGTCATATGAAGCTACCTTCAAAAGGGAGGATTAGTTTACTAGAGGGCTGATAGAAATCTGAATGATAGGGAAGAAATTTATGATCGCCCGACAGACTTATGTAACTATCTTTTGTAATGCAAAATTTACATACTTTATATTGTATTTATATCTGAGGGGGTTGTGGCAACACCTACTGTCGGCGTGCCAGAGGATAAAAGAGGAGAAAAAAGAGGAAGGGGTCACTTCTCCTTCATCAGCTCGGCGATGGTTGCCTGAATTCTATCGTACTCATGGCTCCTTGCGACCATTAGATCGTAGGTTGTGAAGATGCCAACAAGTTCTTGACCCTTTACCACCGGGAGGTGCTTTATTTTGTGTGCCTGCATGAGGGAGGCAGCCTCATCTATGTTACATTCGGGAGGGCAGGCCACAAGCGGTTTTGACATGACCTCCTTGACGAGAGTCTTCTCAGGAGGCAGGCGCTTTGAGACCACACCCGCAATGATATCCCTCTCGGTGACTATCCCTACTGGAATGTCCCCCTCAACGACGACCACACTTCCAATGTTCTTTTCAGACATGAGAAGGGACGCGTCCAAAACCGAGGCCTCAGGAGAGATCGTGACCACTCTCTTTGTCATGAATTCACTGACCCTTGCCATACAGGTCAGTCCCAAGAGATAACTCTCAGCAGTGGTTAATAAATAGGGGGCTCGAGCCTATAACAGAGTCATAAGGGAGACGAGCGCCAGCGCAAAGCAGTAGATCGAGAATAGGTGTAATTTTTCCCTCAGAATAACATGATCAACGATGCGTATGGCAATGTAGCCAGTCGCCGCGGCGATTACAAAGCCAAGCATGGACTGGTAGCTCACAGTAAGGGTGCTGCCAAACTCGAGGAGGTTTGCCCCGATTATTGCGGGTATGGAGAGGATAAAGGAGTAACGGAAGGCTTCTTTGGGCTGGATTCCGCTCGCCAGGGCAACTGATATTGTGGCGCCGCTCCTAGATACGCCGGGGGCAATTGCAAGCCCCTGAAACAGACCGATTAGGAGAGAACGAGGAAGATCGACCTCCCTTGATCTCCCACCAAACTTTGATGATAGGAGGAGGACACCGGTTATCATCAAGCCCGCTGCAACCGCCAAGGGGCTTGAGAAGAGCGACTCAAAGAGATCCTTAAAGACAAGTGCCAAGACGACCGTGGGAATTATTCCAGAGATCACATAAAGCCCGAGCCTGAATTCCTTGCTGCCAGTCTCTGCCCTGAGAAAAGAACTGATTATTCGGAGGAGGTCGACCCTGAAATAGACCACCACCGCCAAAAGTGTGCCGAGGTGCAGTGCGGCGTAGAAGCCCAGAGGAGCGTAAAAGCCCATTAGGGTTTGGACCAGCACGAGATGTCCAGAGCTGGATATGGGCAGCCACTCGGTCAGCCCCTGCACCACCGCAAGTACGACCACCTCAAAGAATTCCATACTCTAAAGTTGGAGCCAGTGTTATACATATTTTCCTATTTCCCATTTCCTTTTTCCTAATTCCTATTTCCCATTTCCCATCTCAAGGGGGCGGACTACAAGGACTGGACACGGGGCGTTGTTAACGACGGTGTTCGCGACGCTGCCCATGAGGATCTCGCGCAGCCTGCTCCGACCCCTCGCACCAATTACTATGAGATCTGCCTTCAACGCCTCAGCCTTTTTAACTATCTTTATGCCAGGGTTGCCCACCGAGAAGTCCATATCGAGCCTCGGCGAGACCCCGAGCCGCTCTGCCATCGCCCTGGCGTCCTCCAAGATCTTCCTTCCGACCTCCTCCAGATGCCTCGATGCCTCCGAGAGGGCTTCCATGCCAGTTGGCTGGGGCACCGCAACGACGTGCAGGATCGTGATCTCTGCATCGAGCATCTTTGCCAGAGTGCACGCCAGCCCGATCTCCTTCTCCATGTACTCAGACCCGTCGACCGGGACAAGGATCTTGCGGATATAGAACGAGGACATAAGGCTCGCTTCTACTTACGGCGCCACTCTATTTAAACTCCATCAGTGGGAGGAGGGGCTCTATTAGGGAGGGGCCGTCCATGCTTGAGAGCAGGTGGGCTGGGCTCGTGAAGGGCCTCTTCTTGATCAGGGATGCTGCCCTCTTTGAGCCTATGCCCGGTATCGTCTCCAGCTCCTTCATGGTGAGTGAGTTGATATAGACCGGTACGGTCAGACCGCTCACCGACCTGGGACCATGGTCAAGTACGACCACATCTGTGAAGACTCCGACGGGCATCTGCTTGGGTATGCCAACAAGTATGGGGTAGGAGCCTATCTGCCTAGCCCAGGTAGTAGAGCCCTCAACAAGCTCGGTTCTAACCTCCCTCATAACGGTCCACCTTGGCACGACCCTCTTAATCATGGGGAGGTCTATCTCGTACCGCATCCTTCTCTTGTGCTCGAAGAAGAGGTGCTTATGCTTCTTGACGAGGTAGCCACCAACAGACTCCATCCTTGTCGACGGGAGGACCATCACCTGCCGGAGGTTTATCCTGCGGACCATCAGACCCCTGTCGAGGACCTCCCTCATGAACTCCAAGTTGATTTCAAAAGTGTTCTTGGTCTCCCCGGGCAGGCCGTAGACGAAGTTGACCCCCGGGAGCAGGTGGGGTAGACCGTTCTCCCCCCTCTCCTTTCCCACCTCATTGACGATCTCTATCGCCAGCATTGCCCCCTCGGGGCAGACCTTCAGATTATTCCTGCGTATCACCTCCTCGTCTGCAGACTCTATGCCAAGGGCAGCCACGTCACCAGGCGTGTGGTAGGAGACTATGACCTTGAGGGCATCCTCTGACTCGTCCGGGTGCTCATATATGGTAGCAGGGTTGACGTTGTCAATGTGGAGGACTTTCAGACCAAGCGCGACCTTCCTTATGGAGGAGAATAGCCGCCTTAGGGCTGATGGGGAGGGTGCGGGGTATCCGTTTTGGTCCTTTGATCCGTATATCAGGATGTCTGGCTGCCTGCCGAGCCTGAAGTTCCTGGCGCCGTAGAAGTGCAGTGAAGAGATCTCGTTAGCTATCCCCTTGACAGACCTGAAGTCGGGCAGACCGTGGAGGGGCTCTGTGCAGAAGGAGCAGCCCCCCGTGATGGACCTGGGGCAGCCCCTGAATGTCTCGACCTCACATATGAGACCGTCCGGGTATGACGGGTGTTGTTGAATTATCCTGGCACCCCTAGCGGCGTACTCGTTTATTGCGTCTGACGAGGACCTGACGGAGTCCAAGTCGACCCCTTCCGAGAAATTTTCCCTCAACAGAGATTGCACCACCACCTCTGGATCGCCCCGTATCACGAAGCTGTAAAGATCCTCCAGCTCCCTCGGAAAGCGTGCAGTACTCCCGCCGCCGCTCGCGAAACCAAACCTGACGGCTGGACCGCATATCGCTGTGTATTTAGAATTCAAAAATGAGGGCAGCCTCAAAGCGTCCTTGACGGTGGCAGGGGCGCCACTCAGGTATTTCCCCGGCACGGTTACGCCGGCTATCAGGACTGACAGGTCACAGGATGAAGAGATCTCTTTTAACTGGTCCAAGTTCCCGCGGACGGAGTCGATGGTCTTGTACATGATCTCGGCGCGGGGGTCAAATACCCAAACAGACCCCGCCAGATACCTCGGGTAGACATCGATGTACGGAGGGACCCCTAGCCCGGCAGGCTCGTCTGTGTACCCGTCTATTATCAGGACGCGCAACCCAACATCGCCACTACTTTAAATGCTCCCAGCCTTTGGGCGGGATCTCCATCTCCTCGGCGCCTCTGGCGAGGAAGACCTTGCTTCCGGGTAGGACCTCCCCAATC
>CAZZJY010000062.1:0-8797 GCA_964654895.1 uncultured Nitrososphaerota archaeon | reverse complement strand
CAGTCTCCTGACCCACCCCCCAGGAGAGATCGACCGCCCCACCGCCCTCCCCCAACCCGACCCCGTCCGGCATCGGAAGATCTCGGCCCCTCTCCCCCAGCTCAGAAATAGCGAGGCGGGGCTGAAGAGCGAGAGGGGCGCGCCCGCCCACATCAAGCTGATGAAGAGGCTCGAACTTGTGGACTACGAACCCGCCTCGGACATCGGTCACTTCAGGTTCTACCCCAAGGGCACGGTCATCAAGGACACGCTTGAGGAGTTTGCCTACGACATAGCAGTGAGGGACCTGAAAGCGTTCAAGATCGAGACCCCATTCCTCTACAGGCTGGACGAGCCCGACATAGCCGAACAGGCATCCAAGTTCCGCGAGCGGGACTACCGCCTGGAGGTCGACAACAAGCCATTCACCCTCCGGTTCGCGGGCGATTTCGGGCTCTTCAGGATGATGAAGGACGTGACCATGAGCTACAGACAACTACCAGTTAGGGTCTACGAACTTTCCCCCTCATTCAGGCTTGAGCAGAGCGGGGAGTGCGTAGGGCTTAAGCGCCTCAGGAGCTTCACAATGCCTGACGTGCACTGCTTCTGCGCAAACCTGGAACAGGGGCTATCTGAGTACAGGGAGCTCTTCGAGAAGTACACAAAGCTCACAAACTCGATGGAGATAGAGTACGCCGTGGCCTTCAGGATCGTCAAGGATTTCTACCTGAATAACAGGGGATGGCTGGTCTCGCTCCTAAAGATCGTGAACAAGCCCGCCCTCATTGAGCTCCTACCTGAGATGAAGCACTACTGGGTCCTGAAGCATGAGTACCAAGCCATAGACTCCGTGGGCGGCAACGTTCAGTTGGTGACAGTGCAACTGGATGTGGAGGACGCGGCGCGCTACGGCATATTCTACACTGACGAGAACGGGCAGAAGAAGGGGTGCATAATACTGCACAGCTCTCTGGGCTCAATAGAGCGCTGGATGGGTGCGATACTCGAGCAGGCGGCAAAGGACCAGAAGGCAGGAAAGCCGCCTAAGCTGCCCGTCTGGCTCAGCCCCATTCAAGTGAGGATAATCCCGGTTAGCTCAAGCTACGTCAACTACGCCGTCAATCTGGCCTCAAAGCTCTCTCAGAACTCAATCCGCGTCGATGTTGACGATAGGGACGAATCAGTGGCCAAGAAGATAAGGGAGGCAGAGATGGAGTGGATCCCATACGTCGTGGTCGTCGGCGAGAAGGAGGCCTCTTCAGGCGAGCTGCCCGTGAGGGTCAGGGGAGGAGGCATGGTCACGGCTACGGCTGAGAGTCTTGTCGCCATGATATGTGAGAAAATCGGATCCAAGCCAAAACTGCCCTCTTATACCCCTCTGCTGCTTTCGCTTAAGCCGCGCTTTGCATGAGCGATGAGTATTTAACGGGGTATTTCTCAAAAATCCAGAGGTGCATATTATGAAGGTAGAGGGAATAATCGCAGTTACCGCTGACTGGGAGAAGCGGAGCCAGTACGCCCTCCAGGTGTGCGAGGCCGTCTCCAAGGCAACGAACATCCCATTGGAGGTAAGAAAAGAGGACTATGACCTTCTCATAAATTATGGCGAGAAGGACGAGTTTGGTGGGGTGGACATCCCCCAGATATTTCTCAAGCTAGAGGGTGGGGTTATCAAGCACGTCATGACAAAGATGCCTGACAACGAAAAGGGCATGCCCGACATAGAGAAGGGGATAAAGCTGCTGACCGAAAGCATCTCGAGCTTGAGGGGTTAGTTTTGTCGGTCAAAGAAGTTTTGGTTGTGAGATCAAAAGAGGGGTCTCTGGTCTCAAAGTCCAAAGTTCAAGGAGAGTTGAATGAAGCAGTCAAGAAGCAGGTTTTAGAAGCCCTCTCACTTTGGGACGCCAACAGGGCCGACTTCACAGTGATAAGGGACCCCCAGTACCCGGTCTCGGTCAAACTCCCCATAACTAAGGAGCAGTACGACCTGTACTCAAAGTTCGGCATGTCGAGGACGTCCAACGGGAGCGTGGTCTTCCACATCCCTGTCTACATCATCTCGTTCGATAATGAATACAAAGACGACAACTATGTAGATAAAGAGGTCTTTGTGGTGGCGCCTGCGCTGGACCAAAAGGTCGAAGATGCGGTAGTTGAGCTGGCAATCGAATCGACGAAGCCCGAGCCAGAGGAAGTTGAAGAGGAGGAAGACCTCGAGTAATTCGCACGGCAGGGCGTCATGCAGGTCCTCTTGGCGGGCTCACACTTGTAGCGGCATCTTCACAACTCCGAGCTTTGTCCCCCGATCATCGCCCAGATCTTTTCGATAAAAACAAAATATTATCGCTTTCGCTTGAAAAGGGCTCAACTAGCCCGGTTCTTCATCTGTTTTCCGGACCCGAATTCCCGATCATCGCCCAAATTTCTCTATTTTAATTTCAAAAATAAATGTTGCGTCCTGCCTTATGTGAAGAGCAACCTCAAAACAAACCGAGGAGATATGAGCCATCCAACTCAAAGTACCAATAATTCTCTACAATTACCATTTTATAGTCTACCACTAATTTTAAATGGTCTTCAAAATTCTTGTGCTGGGCTATGCCGAAAATTCCGAATCCGCCCTAACTTGTAATCCCCCCAGCATAATAACCCACTTCAAAACAGTCAACCTTTTCAAGGTCTTGAGATCATTTAGATGCCGAAGTAAAATGAAAGGGGTATACGCCGTCATCCTCAAGCTGGACCACCATCTATCCTTGGACATCGGAAAAAAGCGGTTCGACCTTAGTCCGGGGATCTACATATATGCAGGCTCTGCCTTCGGCCCTGGCGGGGTTTCTGCCAGGCTAGGCAGGCACATAAAGACCTTCAAGACGGGTGCAACAAAAAAGCACTGGCACATAGACTTCCTCATTCCCCATTCTGCAACGTTCGTTCCAATCTATGCCTCTTCTACCCGAAAACTGGAGTGCGATTTTGTCCGCACACTTAGGGAATCAGGCTTTAAAACGGTTGATGGGTTTGGGAACACTGACTGCAGATCAGGTTGCGGCGGGCATCTTGTTATCTTAGGGGACATGGACCTTAGATCTGCAACTGAGGTCGTCATCGCTGCTTTTGATGGGATTGGACTTAAAGCAGAACTGGGGCGTGAATGCTTGACGTAACTTGCCCTGAATTTTAAAATAAATCAATTTTACCCATCCTTGATGGCGTCATCTTCTCGCCCTCAATTTATCTTGACCTCGCAAGAAGGTCCCATGCGAAAGCTCGTGGTAGTTCACAATAACAGTAGCACGGCTGAGTCCCCATCCCTACCAAAAGGCGAGGACTATACGAAAGACGAGGTCTCCTGCAAAGAAATACAGTGCGAATCCGGCTAGAAGGAAAACAATCATGGGTATTGCCGGAGTCACCCAAACATAATCATAGTCGTATTTATAATTGTAATTATAACGATTCCCTCTAGACACTTGGGTTCTCTCTTCACCTCCAAAACCGCGACCTTTAACGTCCGCTACGTCCTCAACGCCCCTTTTTACTTCCTCACTCTCAGCTATCCCATCTCCCTCCTCCATTTTCTCACTCTCATCTTTTCCTATTTCTGCTTCATTCTTGCCATTATCTTTCTTCTCCACGCCCTCTTCTCCACCCTCGACCCTATGAATAAACCTCAAGCACCTTTCACCATCCTCCCCCACTCTCTCCATCAGGTTGAAGTGGACTGATTTTGCCGTGGTAGCCTTCACCTTAACCCCTATCAGGAGAGCAACTAGTTTTTCCCACCCCCTCACAGTCAACCCTGAGAAGAGGTCCTTTCCCCTCAAGTAGAAAAGTACATTCCACACTAGGCAGGCCGGTATCAGCAGCAGCGATAGGATTATTCCATTTCCTAAGACTGTTACCGGAAAGAAGGGGGACGTCCCAAAAATACCGTAGGGTGGCAGGGGAAAGGTGGCAGCTATAGTCGCAAGCGCCTTCGCATCCGCTCCCCCATACAGGCCCAAGTAGTAGATACCGAACGCCAGGGCTACTGAGAATGCCCCGCTCAAGAGCGCCAACAAGTAAGGGTAACTTGGAGTCGTGATAATCTCCACAATGGTCAGCGTCAGTCCCAGTGGTAAAGCAACACCCCAAATCTTGTCGCTGACCTCCCTGCTCTTCAAATCTTGGAGCGAAGCCACGAGTAGGGCGCCGCCCAGGAGCACAATTTTTATCGCCGCTAGCCCCTCGAAGATTGACAACCAGACCATCCCAATTATTCAATGGGGTTTTTATAAAAACTGATTAAAAAAGATTAAGCGTTCCAAAATTTGGGTCTTTCCAAAGCGCTTTTCATCCCTTGAAAATCCTACTACCTGCACATTTTTACAAAGTTCTTCAGAATCTCCTTCCCTTTCGGCGTCTCTGCCACCTCTACATGGAACTGCACGCCGTATATTTGCTTGCTCTCGTGCCTCAGCGCCTCCACATCGCAGTAGTCGCTCCTTGCGAGGACTTTGAACCTCCCCCCGTCCTGCCTGACCTCATCGTTATGCGAGGCCCACGCCACAAACTCCCTTCCCCCCCCTTGGAAGATCTCGTCAGCTTCAATGACCCTTATGATAGTCCTGCCATACTCGGGCTTCCTGCCCTTCACCACCCGCCCACCCAGCAGCAAACCTAAGAGCTGGTGGGAGAGGCATATCCCGAGCATCGGGAACCAACCCCTCTCTATTATCTGAGGCAGATTTCCGAACCTCTCAAGACCATCGTTGACGCTGTGGGGACCTCCGCCCATCACGAGCCCGTCCACCTGAAGCTCTTCCAGCCTCACATTGGGCGCTACCATCCAGCTCTCGACCCCGAGCTCCTTCAGCGCCCTAATTATGAGGTGGTTGTACTGCCCTCCCAAAAATACCACTGGGATCCGCATCAAGACCCGCCTTTTCACTCGTATTCCACGGTTGCCGGCGGCTTGGAGGTTATGTCATAGCAGACCGAGGAAACCCCTTTGATCTCCAGCAGATCCACGCAGAGCCTCCTGAGATACTCCATAGGGACATGGTAGGGCTTTGCTGTCATGAAGTCCCTTGTCTCCACGGCCCTTACCAAGACCGCATATTTCTGCTCACCTCCGCCCCCCATGCCTGAGCCCTCCCCTCCCAACTCGTACACTGCCCTGACTACTTCGCCATCCTCATGTATTATCCTCTCTGGAAGTTTGAAGAGGTCTTCTGTGTCCGCTTTTCCTCCGCTCACCACGGCTATCTTGCCGTATGCTCTATTGTCTCCCTTGACGCCAGTAGCCCTGCAATTGAAGTATTGGACCCTCCCTCCTGGCAGGACTTCCCGCACGACCCTCTCGACCGAATGGCTGGCGGCTGACCTTTCGTCCTCAACGACCGCCGCGAAGTACTGGTTGGGGGGCGGCCTCAGCCCTCCAAGAGCCCTCTCCACCACGGAGGTTGCTGCCCTCAGGACCTTGATCTTGTCCTCCTTTACCTCACCAATGCACCTGACCATCAGCCCAGGACCGGGGAACGGCTGCCGCTCAGAAGCCTCAAGCCTAACACCTAGGTGCCTAGCAACCTCCCTCACCTGGTCCTTGTAAAGCTCCAGCAGCGGCTCTAGTAGTCTGAAGCCGTACCTGTCCACGGTGTTGAGACCGAGCTGCTCTAGGACGTTGTGCTGCGTCTTTATCCCGCCCGAGGTCTCGATCCAATCTGGCGCTATGGTGCCCTGGATGAGAACGTCGCACCCCTCCCCCTTTGCCTCCTCGCTCAAAACCCTGTAGAAGGTCTCCCTGAAGGCTATCCGCTTCTCCTCGGCGTCCCTCTTCCCCCTGAGCGCCTCCATAAACCTGTCTCTCACATAGAGCACCCTGAGGGGCAGCCCGAGGGACCTGAGCATTTCGCTAACCTCCTCCACCTCCCTCTCCCTCATGAATCCCGTGTCCATGAAGAAGCAGATCAGCCTCCCTCCCAGAGCCTTATGGGCTAGGACAGCGCAGGTGGTGCTATCTACCCCACCTGAAGTGGCTATGGCAGCCTTGGAACCCCCCACGTACTCTCTTATCTGCCTGACCTTCTCCTCAACAAAAGCTGACGGGTTGAAAGTAATTGAGGTTATACTGTAGCCCCCCGGAGAGATACTCTTCAGCAAACTTAATTTTAAACATAACCATATATCCCAATCTAAGGTGGAACAATGCTCAACAAAGTGAGGGAGAGCGTCTCCGCTGCCATAAAGCCCGTAGCCGGCTCTATGGTCGCCCTGGGTCTCTCCCCGAACCATGTAACCATCATCGGCTTCGCCCTCTCCCTGATCTCCACATACGCGTTCTTCTCGTCTAGCGCCCAACTTGGGGGCATCCTCCTTCTGATAGCAGGCCTATTCGACGTTTTGGACGGTGCGGTTGCAAGGATCTCCGGCAAGGTGACTAAATGGGGCGGGGTCCTGGACTCGACCCTGGACAGGTACTCGGACATTGCGATCATCTCCGGAATAATCCTAGGAGGACTTTGCGACGCCTTCTGGGGCCTCCTCTCCATAATGGGCTCGGTTATGGTGAGCTACGTCCGAGCCAGGGGCGAGGTGGAGGGCGTAAAGCTCTCCTCGGTCGGGCTGATGGAGAGGGCTGAGAGGATGGTCCTAATAGCGCTTTCGGCTCTCTTTGGCTACACATGGGCTGGGATAGTCCTGTTGGCGATACTGACAAACATCACGGTCTGCCAGCGTTTAGTCCGCGTCAGGGCCTCTCTCAGGGACCTCTAAAAGCTTTAATATCTTTTTGAGAAATTCCCTGCCAGCCTCGACAGTCTGGATCCCCTTCTCCGTTATGCGGTAGTATCTCCTGACCACATTGTCTGAAGCCCCCCTCTCCTGCCTTGACTCCACCAGCCCCTCCCTCTCCAGCCTGTAAAGTACCACGTATGCCGTTATGGTGGCAGGCTCAAAGCCGAACCTCTCCCTTATCATTTCCTTAATCTCGTAGGCGTAAAGTGGCCTCTCCTTGAGCAGGCTGAGTATGTAGATCCAAAGGTTCTCCTTTGTGACCTTCTCCTCGAGCCTTCTGAGGGCCAAATCATTCCCCAACAATAATTTGGTCCAACTCGTTATTTATAATCACTATGCAGTGGCTTGCCAGGTAAGAGATAGGGCCTAGGCTTACCCTCCTGGCACCCGCCTCGTCGAGCACTCTCTCCCCTTTCTCGTCTATGCCCTTCTGATCCCCTAGAACGAAGATGGGGTCTTTACCGATCTTCACCCTGCCGATCTCTTCCCCATTCTCGTGGAGGTAGTACAGGCTCTCCCGTGGCATCTCGCGTATCAGCCTCTCAAAACCCTTCCTCTCCACCCGCATACCCTTGGGAGGTCTCCCAGAGAGCGCATCGCGTAACGCTCCCGCAGCCTCAACCTCGCTGATGAACATCCTATTTAATTCCCTCCCGTCCATGGTAACCGTTATCGGTGGGTTTGGGGGGCCTTCTAAGACTATTGATAGTGTGGCATCTTTTCTAATTCCGTGGGGGGTCGCAAATGTTGCTATAACGCACCTCGCAACTAGGTCCATCCTCCCCCCACTACCAGCAAGGGACTTTATAGAAAAGTCAGGGGCGGTGCGCCCCTCCGAGGACTTTAAAATAAAAGTCCTGACCAAAATCTTCTACCTTAATGGCTTGCTAACCTTCCTCTCTTCCTTTGCCCTAACCTTGACCACCCGCTGGAAGATCGCGCAGGACACGCAGTAGTACTTGGTAACGACCCTCCTATAGATCTGTGCTCCCTGCTTCGTCAGCTCCTTTGCCAGCTGGGGGTCAATTATAGAGACGGGCTTTGTAACCTTAATGACCTTGTCCCTGGGCACCCATGCCCCGCAACCGTCGCATTGAATCCTCGAAGACTTTCCTTTATCTCCCTTACTCCTGCCCCGGCTCTTCCTCTTTTTTGGCATCTTTTAATCCTCCGTCGTATCAAGTGGTTAGACAAATTGCTTATTAAAGTTATTTATCGGTTACGATGCAGCGCCCTGAGGAGCGGTCTCTTGAAGCTCCGGAGAAAGGCTCCTCAAAAATGGTCTTCCTCTCCTTTACTAAACTCGGCGAGAAAGCCCACACCTTTCAAGGATAGGATGAAGGCTACGATACGAAAAGCCCAACAAACCGAGAATCCTATAGACTTTAGCCATGGGAGTGTCAAAAATGGTCAAATTTGGAGTATCTAATACCAATCCCCCAGTGCCAGCATCGCCTCAACCACAGGGTGCCAAAAGACAAGCAATTAAATCCGATAGAGATTTAAACGCTACCTCAAAAATAGCCCATGGGGTATCTAAGTTTATGAGAATCAACACACCCCTCCCCTCCACATTTATGAAATTTGGAGTTACAAAACTTCAATATCACTCTCAATATCAACCAACTCAATACAATTCTCAACCTTGCCATAACAGTGTTGTCCCGAACGTCTCATTGATATTTGCCCCTCAAAAATCCAGGGTCATGGGGGTTTGTACTTGATGTCAACACACGGTTATAGAGGACGAGCCTTGGACCTAATCACAAAGTACGGAATAAAGGTTGGAGATCGAATAAAGGTGAGGAATGAAAGGTCCTCCTTCGTCGGGATACTCATGCCCAGGTCGGAGCTTGACGACGACGCACACATCGTGCTGAAGCTGGACGACGGGTACAACTTGGGGGTCTCGATAGAGTCGCTGCAGATAGAAAAGCTCCCCCAAGAAGAGGTCCCTCCACCGACCCCGAAGGCGCCGACTTCGGGACCAGGGCTCCCTAGGCGCTCCCCCCTCAGCAACGGCGGGCGCATCGCCCGCCGC
>CAZZJY010000061.1:0-2677 GCA_964654895.1 uncultured Nitrososphaerota archaeon | reverse complement strand
CACCACTGGGGCAGGAGACGCTTTCGATGCAGGGTTCATGGCAGCCTTCGTAAGAGGTATGAGTAAGGAGGAGTGCCTGCGGTGGGGCATCGCCACAGCTTCGTTGAAGATCCAAAGAAGGGGGGCGAGGGAGGGCCTCCCCACCTATGAAGAACTCAAGAAGTTCTTGTCGGAGATTATAGGGGATTTCTAAAGCTTGATAGCTAATACGCCACTTCCACGATATTGCCCGTGCTTCAGTTTAAGTAATGCTTCATTGGCATCCTCAAGCCGGAACCTATTGACTTCAGGTCTTATAGGGATCTTTGCTGCAACAGTCAGAAATTCTTGGACGTCTGCCCTCGTAATGTTTGCAACGCTCTTCACCTCCCTCTCGCCCCACAGATGAAAGGCGTAGTCAAGGTCGGTTATCGGCGTTTCTTTTCTGATCAGGTTCATTACAAGGCGACCGCCCTTCTGCAAATTCCTAAGGGCCTCCCTGACTGGCGACCCGGTCGGAGTGGTGTCTATGGCACAGTCCAGTTTTTCTGGAGGAGTTTCTCCAGTTGCCCCCACCCAGTCAGCGCCCATCTTCATTGCAAGCTCGCTGGGAGCGTCACCCTTCCTCCTCGTGAACACGAATATCTTTGAGCTGGGGAAGAGGTACCTTATTAGCTGAAATTGGATGTGAGCGGATGATCCGAACCCGAATAGTCCGATGGTTGCACCATCCCTCATTCCCGTGAGCTTTAGGGCCCTATATCCCACGGCCCCAGCGCAGAGGAGCGGGGCAGCCTCACAATCTTCAAATACATTAGGTATGGGATGGGCGAAATCTTCATGGACCAAAACATACTCGGCGTAGCCCCCGTCAGCATCACACCCTGTGCCCATAAATCTCTCGCAGAGGTTTTCGAGACCTCTCATGCAGAAGCGGCACGCCCCACATGCACTGTATATCCATGCTATTCCTAGCCTATCGCCTCTGTGGTACTTTGTGGCGGCAGGTCCAAGTTCCTTTACTCTCCCGACTATTTGGTGTCCAGGTATTACGGGGAGTTTTGTGGGCAACCTCCCTTCTATTTCATCTAACTCGGTGCGACAAACTCCGCACGCTGAAATTTCCAATAGAATCCCCCTGCCAATTGGCTGGGGCACTGGCATATCCTCAAGGACCAAGGGGTTTGTCTCTACAGGTGAGGTCTTTCTGAGAACCATTGCCCTCATTTGATCATCCGTTTAAAGTTTCGCCGCATCGGTATTTGAATTTTAATTTTCATATGAATAAAAATTAACTCGACCGTTATGACTGCCGGACTCTACAAATATGGGAACTAGTCCAAAACTAGTTAGTGTGCCACAAGTTTTGTTTATGACTGGAGAAAAGGGTGTGACCTTCATCCTATTGTAGTCTGTTTCAGGGGGTGTTTTTGGCTCAAGGGCAGGTATTTTGACGGCTAATGAAGTTGATCTCACCTGACGGCTTCGCAGGCCCGATCTCAATTCGATGAATTCAGGGATAACAGAGTTAACTAACCTTAAGGAAGGTCGACCATACACCAGACCCCTGCAGTAGGGGTTTACGTAGACAAAAAAAGTCTCCCCTCTAAAATCAAAAGAGGCTTCATTTCCTTGCTCATAGCGCGGTGTTTCGAATACTGCGAAAGGCCACATCTTACAAGCGATTGGTTTGATGGATTGTATGCCACAAACCATTCTCCCTCCGCTCTTGACCTGGAAGATGCACCTTCCGTTTAACCCCCTCTTAAGGTATGTAGCCCCAACCTCGAGCTCCATGCAGTATAAGCCAAAGATCTTCGATAGCAGAGCCGCCTCGTAAGCCCTAAGCGGAACCTTGAACTCTTTACAGCAGTCACCGCATGCTGTGCAGAACCAGTCTTTGATCTTGCTCCAAGGGACATACCTCATGGAACATCCAAAGAATTTTTGAGGGTGGCGCCGTTTATTTTTATCGGCCTTCGCCTAGATTCTCGCTCTTTATGCCGCACGCTTTTTTAATGCATTTGGCGCAAAACTTAGAGAATTTCATTTTAGGCTGCGATTCACAATTTTCTCAGGAACTCGATTATTCCTACTCCGCGTACAATGTCACTTTTTATGCTTCTGAACCCGAGGGCATTCATGACGCCCTCCAAGTATTTGCCTGTGAGTTCAAGGAGCAATTGGTCGGCATTTGGAGCAATCATGCTGATAACTGCTCTTCCATCGGACCTACCCTCCATCTTGACCTCAGAGAGGTGCCAAAGGGAGGTTGAAAGTAAAGAGGGGAGTATGGCGAGCGGATTCTCAAATTTAGCCATTAGATACTTGCCGTACCACTCCCCCGCAGAAAACCACTCCTTTTCTAGTTCCTCTTTGTTTTCCCATTTCTGTACGAGCTTGAGAAATAGATCCAATGGCAGAATGAGAGAGCCCGAATCCTTCTGAACCTTTATCAGTCTGTAGAAGTTCGTGAGGTCCCCAACGGTCACCTTCATCTCGCTCACTTTCAGGGCGTCCTGAAGTATCTCGTTCACCAAGGCGAATAGGGTCTTATTCTCCCTCCTCGCCATCTCAGAGATCTTCTCCAAGACGTCGGCTCTGACAACCACAAGCTTCTTTTCAACTTTCTCGGGCATCAGGGCTCATCCTCCCGCTTAAACTTGAGGACTATTATTCCCTTCGAGACCTCTCTTGA
>CAZZJY010000060.1:0-6117 GCA_964654895.1 uncultured Nitrososphaerota archaeon | reverse complement strand
CGGGTGGTAGGTGCCATCGCCCACCGCAGAGTCATTCCCCTCCCTGCCTTCGCTCAGCGCGGCGACTGCTACCTCAGTCGCCTCCTCCCCTACTTTTTTGGCAACCTCTCCAATCCCCTTGACGACTAGACTTGAGGTGTAGGACCCTTCTTTCGGGTTGGAGATCCTGTCCTCTATGACCTCCTCTAGCTCCCTCAGGATCCCCGGCCCGCCTAGGTGCTCCCTGACTGGGATGTGAAAACACGACTCCTTCCCGGTGTGGCACGCATTTCCGACCTGGTTGACCTTAAAGAGGAGCGAATCAGCGTCGCAGTCGATATAAACACCCAGAACGTACTGGTAGTGCCCCGACTCCTCTCCCTTCATCCAGAGCCTCTGCCTGGACCTGGACCAGTAGTGCATCATTCCCGTCCTGAGGGTCCTCTCCAGTGCCTCCCTGTTCATGAAGGCCAGCATCAGCACCCTTTCGTTCTGGTCGACCGCTATGGCCGGGATGATTCCGTTCAACTTCTCGAAGTTCAGGGCATCTATGACCTTTTTAATCTCGGGCTCGCTGAACTTAACGCCTTCCATAGGATCACAACCTCACAGGGACCCCCCTTTCTTTCAAGTACTTCTTCACGTCCTCCACGGTGTACTCTCCGTAGTGGAAGATGGAGGCTGCTAGCGCGGCGTCAGCCTTCCCCTCCACAAACGCCCTGTATATGTGCTCAGGGTTCCCGGCCCCGCCGGAGGCTATCACCGGTATGTTCACTGACTCTGAGACCCTCCTCGTGAGCTCTAGGTCATAACCCATCTTGGAACCATCGTAATCCATGCTCGTCAGGAGTATCTCCCCAGCCCCTAATTCCTCCACCTTCCTTGCCCACTCCAGCGCGTCCAGACCCGTCCCCCTTCTCCCGCCGTATATGTAAACCTCCCAGCTGCCCGTCTCAGTCCTCTTGGCGTCTATGGCACAAACTATGCACTGGCTCCCGAAGGCCTCGGCCCCCTCCCTCAGAATACTTGGGCTCAGGACCGCAGCCGTGTTGAGGGAGACTTTGTCTGCCCCTGCCATGAGGACCCTCCTAACGTCGCTGTAGCTTCTTATGCCCCCTCCCACCGTGAATGGTATGGAAAGCTCGTAGGCGGTCTTCTTAACCACGTCGATTAGGATCTCCCTGTCCTCCAACGATGCTGTTATGTCGAGGAACACTATCTCGTCTGCCCCCTGCGCCTCGTAGGTGAGTGCTTGCTCGACAGGGTCGCCCGCATCCCTTAGGTTCTTGAACCTTATGCCCTTGACAACCCTCCCCTTGTCGACGTCTAGGCACGGTATTATCCTCTTACTCAACATTGGCAAGTACCTCCCTCGCCCTCTTCAGGTCTATTCTCCCCTCGTAGAGCGCCTTCCCGATGATGACGCCTGCCACCCTCTTCCCCCTCAAGGGCAGCAGGTCCTCTACTGAAGAGAAACCCCCTGCCAGGTAAAACTCGGCGGCAACGCTGGAGGCAACCCTAAGCGAGTAATCGAGGTTTGGTCCCTTGAGCATCCCGTCCCTCTCGATCGACGTCATCATGATCTTCCTCACACCTGCCTCCACGAGCCTCCTGCACAGGACCTCTGCATCCAGTTCCAGCAGGTCTTTCCACCCTTTGACCGCGCCCCTGCCCATGAAGTGATCCACAGCTGCCATCACCCTTTCGGGGCCGAAGGACCTGAGGGCATCTTTGATTGTTCTGAGCTCCAGGGCCGCCGTACCAAATATCACCCTCTCGGCACCTGAGCTTATGTAATCCTCAGCCCTCTCGAGGCTCCTTATGCCCCCTCCCACCTGAACCGGTACCTTGACCTCCCTCATTATCCTCTTTATGGCATCCCTGTTGTCCCCCACCCCTGTTGCGGCGTCCAAGTCTACAACGTGGAGGAGTTCGGCGCCCTCGCCCTCCCACCTCCTCGCAGCCTCAAGCGGGTCTTCGTAGTAGACCGTCGCGTCCTCAAGCCTGCCCCTCCTCAGCCTGACGCACCTCCCGCCAGATATGTCGACGGCTGGTATGACCTTTATCACCTTCTGCACCACCCGAGGAAGTTCTTCAGGAAGACCAGCCCCTTCTTGCCGCTCTTCTCAGGGTGAAATTGCGTCCCCACAAGGTTCTTCTTCTCCACGATCGCTGGGATCTCGACGCCGTAGTCCGTTGCGGCGAGGACCACATCTTCATCCGTCTTGCAGTAGTAGGAATGGACAAAGTAAAAATAATCTCTGGAGTTCAGATCCTTCAGCAACGGGGAGTCCTTCACCAGAGTTATGTCGTTCCATCCCATGTGGGGGACTTTTACAGATTCTGGCAACCTCACAACCTCCCCCCGGATGAGCCCAAGCCCTAGGTACTCTCCGCCCTCATAGCTCTTCTCAAACAGCAACTGCATGCCGAGGCAAACTCCCAGCGTGGGTCTGCTGCCCGACTTGATGCCCTCAACAACCCCCCCGAAGCTCTCGAGAGCCCTCATCCCGTCCCTAAAGGCACCCACGCCAGGTATGACCACTGCCTCTGCGTCAGACGCCTCCCTCTCGCTTGATGCCAATACAACCTCTCCGCCTGCCCTCTCCAGCCCCCTCCTTATGCTGAGGAGGTTCCCGAGCCCCAGGTCTAGTATGGCTACCTTCATCAGATCTCACCCTTGGTACTCGGCACGCCCCCTCCAACCTGCTCTAAAGATCTTTTGAGTGCGAGGGCAAGGGCCTTCACCGCAGCCTCGACCCTGTGGTGGTCGTTTGAACCGTAAAGCACCCTTATGTGGATGTTGCACTGGAGGGACTGTGACAGGGTCTCCAGGAAATGCTTTATGTCCTCGAACTTCGTGTCCTCTATGACCTCGCTCCTGACACCAAGCTCTAGCCGGCTGTATGCTCTGCCGCCGAGGTCTATTACCGCCCTCGCCAAGGAGTCGTCCATAGGGACATACGCGTAACCAAACCTGGCAATCCCTCTTTTATCCCCGAGGGCTGAGAGGATGGACCTGCCTATAGCTATTGCCAGGTCCTCTATCAGATGGTGCTTCAGGTCACCCTCGGCTCTGACCCTTATGTCAATGCCGCTGTGCTTCGCAAGAGTCCTGAGCATGTGGTCCATGAACGCTGTACCTGAAGAGCCCTCAAAAACCCCCTCTCCGTCAAGCTCGGTCGTCACACTTATGTCAACTTCGTTGGTCTTCCTCTTGTGCTCTCCACATCTCGGTCTCATTCACACACCCCCAAGAACCTTTTTCAGCGCCTCAACAAACTTCAGGTTGTCCTCCCTCCTGCCCACAGTCACCCTCAGGCAGTTCTCTAGGAGCGGGAGCCCCCCTCTGTCCCTTACCTCTATGCCTTCTGCCCTGAGCGATCTGCAGACTTCAGAAGATGGCTTTGCCAGATCTATCAATTTTACAAGTATGAAGTTTGCGCTCGAGGGGTATGCCTTAACGCCGTTGACCATCTCCAGCTCAGCCATGAGGTACTCCCTTTCCTCCACCACCATCTTTATGAAAGCCTCATACACTCTTCTGTTCTTTAAGACTAGCCTGCAAGCCTCCTGCGCCACGGAGTTTACACTGAATGGGCTCTGGGCTGACCTCAGCCATTTGATGAGGTCGCGGTCCCCGACCCCATAGCCTATCCTCAGCCCCGCTAGACCATATGCCTTTGAGAAGGTCCTTAGGACCAGCAGGTTCGGGTACTTTGGCGCCTCCAACGTCAGGCTGTATGGTGCAAAGTCGACATATGCCTCGTCCAGCACAACAATGCCCTCAAACTCCTCAACAACCCTCAGGACCTCGTCCCTCCGATACTGCCTTCCCGTCGGGTTGTTGGGGGAACAGATGAATACGACTTTGGTCCTCTCATTAACCGCAGACAAGATCCTCTCGGCGGATATCTCAAAGTCCTCATCAGTCAGGACGTTTCTTGCAGTGCCACCGGACAGTCCCACGTAAAACTTGTACATCTCAAAAGTGGGATCGACAACCATAGCCTCTCCCCTTCCCACGAATACCTTGGCAACGAGATCTAAGATCTCGTCAGACCCGTTGCCCACTATCAACTCGTCTTCCCATATGCCGAGCTCTTCTGATATGGCTTCCAAAGCCCTGCCGCCCCTTGTAACTGGATACCTCCTCACGTCAACGCCCTGGGATGCCTCCATCAAAATGGTGTGCGAGAAGAACTTGTCCACAAGGAAGTTCTCGTTGAGTCCCATCCTCAGGCGGACCTCCGAGAGATCCTCGTAAGTAGCCTTTTTGCCCTTGAGAACTTCCTTTATCTTGTCTTCAATGAGATCCTCTGTCTTCATAATTCTCCCGTCCTGAGGATTATAGACTTGGCGTGGTAGGGCATCCTCTCCGCGTCCGCAAGCACCTTCCCATCGGCACCCACGCTCAGGAGTCCGTCCTTGGTGCACTTCACGATCTCGTTCGCCTTCAGGAAGTCCCTCACCGAGAGGGGCGAAGCCCTCTTTGCCCACCCCATTGTCGGCAGGACGTGGTTTGTTCCTGCGGTGTAGTCCCCGATTGCCACTGGGGAGTACTCTCCCAAGAATATCGCCCCCGCGTTCTCGATCTGGTTCAACATCACATCGGCGTCCTCACAGATGAGCTCCAGATGTTCCGGAGCGATCTCGTTTATCAGCCTTATTGCTTCCTGTCTATTCTTGACCAAAACGATGCACGCGTTTGAGAGGCTCTCGTTGAGTATCTCCTCCTTACCGAACTCACCAACACCCCTCTCTACAAAACCTTCCACCTTGCTTGCAACCTCAGCCCTTGGGGTAATGAGTATCACCTTTGCCCTTGGATCATGCTCTGCTTGGGCGAGGAGGTCCGCGGCAAGCCATTCGCAGATCCTGGAATCCTCCACATCCGCGTATACAACGAGCTCGCTGGGTCCGGCTGGCATGTCAACTGCGACGTCCCAGCTCACCAGCATCTTCGCCACGGTCACATAGATATTCCCCGGGCCGACTATCTTTTCCACCCTCTCGACACTTTCAGTCCCGTAAGCCATGGCAGCAATCGCCTGAGGTCCCCCGACCCTGTAGACGCTGTCCGCTCCCGTCGCGTATGCTGCTGCCAATATGGCATCAGGCACCCTCCCGCCTCCCTTTGGGGGGGTCGATATGGCACACCTGCTCACGCCGGCCACTTTGGCTGGAAGGACTGTCATGAGAACTGTTGAGAGGTAAGCCGCTCTCCCCCCGGGGATGTACGCCCCTGCGGACCTTATGGGCATGAACCTCACACTAACAGACAGCCCTGGGGCTGTTTCGATGGTGAATGATTCCGGAACCTGCCTCGCCTGAAACATTCTTATCCTCTCCGCAGAATTAGAGACGCTCCTCCTGATCTCCTCTGGCAATGAGTCGTAAGCCACTCTGAGTTCTTGAGGGTCAACCACAATCTCCTTTGCTGAGATCTTCACACCGTCAAACCTCTCGGTGTATTCAAGGAGGGCAGCGTCTCCCCTCGCCTTCACGTCGCTCACGATCTTTCTGACACTCTCCACGAGCTTCTCCGGCACCGCCTCCGGTCTCCAAAGCCTGAAGCCATCGTAATCCAATATTCTCATGCACCCCTCACCAACAGAGATTCCAAGATCTTTATGCGCTCGTACTTTGTCTTATATGCGACCTTGTTGCATATGAGCTTAGCAGTGGACCTCAGTATGGTGCCTATCGCCCTCAGACCGTTCCTCTCGAGGGTCCTCCCAGTGCTGGCAAGATCTACGATGCAGTCGGCCAGACCCAGTATTGGTGCTATCTCGACCGCTCCCCTCAGTGCTATAACCTCCACTTGGATCCCCAGATCGTTGAAGAACTGCCTGGTGAGATTTGGAAATTCTGTCGCGACCCTGGTCCCTTGGGGGAGCTCGACAGGATCTTTGTATCTACTCTCTGACTTGACGGCAACAACAAGGCTGCACTCGCCGAAGCCCATATCTGCGAGCTCGTAGACCTCGAGCCCACTCTCAGCCACAACGTCCCTTCCAGTTATCCCCACATCCGCTATACCATAATAAACATAGATTGGTATGTCTGCAGCCCTTACGGAGAGGAGCTGAACCCCCTCCAGCGTGGTGTTGGTCAGGTAGACCCTGTCCTCATCTA
>CAZZJY010000059.1:0-2972 GCA_964654895.1 uncultured Nitrososphaerota archaeon | reverse complement strand
AGTTCCGTAAATCATTTCCTTTACTTTTTCACCACAGTCTCCGACCTCTTCCATCTCCTCCCTATCTGGTGCTCTCGATGCCAATGTCCTGGAGGCTTCTTTGGCTCTATCTGCGATTTGATCGATAGCCTCAAGTAGCCTTAGGAAATCCTCTTTGAGCCCTACAAATAAAATTCCCCTATACAGTTTGACCTCAACACTGCGCTTCACATCGTCTGCCTCTCTCTCAATAAACGCTATTCTCTCAGCAGTTGCCCTTACACTATCCCAATCATGACATTGGCACTTTTCTATCAGATCGGACAGCAACTCAATTGAGTCCATTACCAGCTGAGAGTGTAACTTCAGCCCCTCTTCTATCCCCTTGAGCGGGAAAGAGGCGATCTTTCTCCACATATTTTATTACCCGGTCGATCTCAATTGGGAGCCAATTCTACTTTCGGTTCCCCCTCAACATATTCGACTTTATCAATATGCAAAACCTCTTTTATCAACCATTCATTCCTTTTGCAGACTTCGATGACTTCCTTCGAACCACTCACACGCGCCTGCTTTACTTTTGCCGAGAGCGGGATCTTATTTTCTACTTTTTTACTCCTCAGGTCTGCTATTACCTCAATCAACAATCCGCCCTCTTTACCTTCAACCTCCGGGATTTCTTCTAACGTGGGATACGGCGCTGCATGTATGGAGGTGTATCCCTCTTTTTCCTTGAAGACCTTGTGGTAAATTTCTTCTGTTATATGGGGGCATATGGGCGCCATCATTCTTATGAAAGTCCAAATGACTTTGTATAGCGTGGCCTTGGCCGCTTCTTGGCTATTTATGTTCCTTGGAGTGTATAGCCTTGGCTTTACTGCCTCAATGTATTGATCGCAGAAATCATGCCAGTAAAACCGCTGTAGTAGATCTACTGCTATGTGGAATTGCCCCTCTTCCATGACTTCGGTGGTCTTTTTAACAACCTCTCGAAGTCTGTAAAGTATCCACCTGTCAACGTCCTCGAGGTCCTCCCCTCTCATTTCTTGGACGTCTCCAAGAAATCCGCACGCAAATCTCACAGATGACCATACCTTCTGATTGAAGGCTTTGCCATACTTTACCGGCTCCCACTTAAAGGGGAAGTCCGAGCCAAGTGTTAGGGAGAGGACTGCCTGCCTTATGGCATCGGCTCCATAATTCCTTATGCCCTCTTCAGGCATTATCACATTTCCTTTCGACTTCGACATCCTTGAACCGTCTGGTCCAAGTATGTGACCGTTCACCAAAACTCCCCTGAATGGGCCTTCTCCCGTAATTATCTTGCACCTCAGCACGGTGTAATATAGCCAAGTTCTGATAATGTCGTGACCCTGCTGCCTCACATCCACAGGATATGTCTTCTTGAACCTCTTTATGTCAGTGAAGAATCCAGTTATTACCAGCGGTGTTATGCTTGAGTCCACCCAGCAGTCGCAAACGTCAGGGGTTCCAGATATTTCTGCACTTCCACATTTTGGACACATTTCAACGGGTGGCTTGTTGATTGTAGTGTCCACCGGCAGATCCTCGGCTCTGGGCGGTATTATGTAATTGCAGTTCCTGCAATACCAGAACGGGATCGGCGTCCCAAAAACTCTTTGCCTCGAGATCAGCCAGTCCCACTCTATGCTATTGACCCAGTCGATGAGCCTCTGCCTCATGAATTTTGGCATCCACCTCATCTTGTTTGCTTCTTCAAGTACCATCTCTTTAAACTCTTTAGATCTCAAAAACCACTGCTCCTTTACCAAGAACTCTATCGGGGTCATACAGTCTGCTCTTTCAGTGTGTGTTAGAACGTTATGGACAACGTCCTCATCTCTGGAAATCAGTCCAACCTCTTTGAGGTCTTTTACGATCTCCTCTCTCGCCTCCGCAACACTCTTTCCGGTATACCTTCCAGCATTTATCATCTTACCGTACTCGTCGATTGCCCTGATTATCGGGAGCCCATAAGATTGTTGCCACTTGATGTCTTGCTCGTCGCCATAAGTGCATACCATGACGACCCCCGTGCCAAACTTCGGGTCAACCTCCTCGTCCTCCAATATCTTAACTTTTTGTCCGAAAATCGGCACCTCAACCTCTCTTCCAACAATATTGAGATACCTTTCATCGAGCGGGTGAACGAGTAGGGCAACACAGGCGTTCAGCAACTCTGGACGGGTAGTTGCCACCTCAACATAATCCTCAGACCCAACTATCCTGAACTTCACGTAATGGAGTTTCCCTTTCTTTTGAACATAACCAAGTTCCGCCTGCGCAAGTGCTGTACCGCATTTACTGCACCAGTGCACAGGAAATTCCTTCCTGTAGACGAGCCCCTTCTGGTACATAATTAAAAGGGACAGCTGTACCGCCTTCCAATACTCTCGGTCCATGGTCCTATACTCAAACTGTTCCCAGTCTGGTCTATAGCCCAGCTTGATCATCATCTCTTTCATACTCTTTATCATATTGTTGGTCCATTCGCTGCATTTTTTGCGAAAGAGCTCCCTGTTCTCCCTAGGCACTTTCCACTTATATTGAACCTTCAATTCTGTGGGCAGCCCTTGGCAATCCCAACCTTGTGGGAGTAGCACATCAAATCCTCTCATCCTCTTGTACCTTGCTAAAGTATCATTCAAAATATTCCAGTAGGCGTGCCCCATGTGAAGCTCGCCGGATGTGAAAGGTGGAGGGGTGTCTATAACAAACTTGGGTCTTTCATCATTCTTGAATTTATAAACTGGATAGTATTCTTCGTTAAGCCAAAGTCTTTGCCATTTCTCTTCCACCACTTGTGGCGAATAAGTTTTCTCCATCCCCTTTTGAGGATCCAAAGCTTTCCCCTCCAGAATATTTGAAAAGTGTCAAATCAACCCCTTATAAAGAATTGCCTCTTCTCCAAGGAAATTCGCAACACAATTAATTCTTTATGTTTTTTTACTCTCTTTTTTGCTCGAGCTTCT
>CAZZJY010000058.1:0-10870 GCA_964654895.1 uncultured Nitrososphaerota archaeon | reverse complement strand
CATTGTGATCGCAATAGTAGTGGCAGGCGCAACCCCTCTAACATACACAAATCTGAGGGCCGCACACAGACCTGCCCTGGTCGTGTCTTCCTCGACTGGCTATGCCGCGGAGATTGATGACTGGTTGGATGCCTTGGAATGGATGCGCACCAACATCCCTCCAGAGAGCATAGTCGGGTGTTGGTGGGATTATGGTTACTGGATAAACGTGGTAGCAAACAAATCAGTCATAGCCGACAACTCCACATCAAACGGAACCCAGATAAAACTGATCGCCGAGGCATTCCTGAACAACGAGACGTATGCCTTGGAGATATTCAGGAAGATGAAGGTGGATTATGTAGTCGTATACGAGCCTTGGATCTTCGTATCAACAGATCCTCTCATAGGGTTGCCACCATGGTCAGTCATTGGGGACTTTGAGAAGTCCACGGCAATGATGGCCATTGCTGGATATAACACATCCGATTACATCAGGGGTGTGCCTCTGAGTACTGGGACATCTACGATAAACTATCCGCTGCCAGCCGGACCAAAAGCCTCCGAGACTCTCTTGTACCAACTCCTCTTCTACCCGTTCAGAGATGGGTATAGCTCTGTGCTAAAACTGAACATAACTGCTCCGCATCACTTCGAACTTGTTTACCAATCCAATAACCTGTGGGTATTGATCTACAAGGTCAACTACCCCACAACATGACAGAAATGATAAAGACGCTCAATTCGCTCCGGATTGCCATACCAAGGTGCGAAATATCGCCCATGAAAATTAAATTCTAGTTCTGATCCCCTTCAGATGTGGAAGGATCTTGAGGCAAACCCCCTCAATGGTTGGCTTTTATAATCCCTCTCAATCTTTCCCTTTTCTGGCTGAGAGGCTCAGCGCCAGTCTGTACCTGCTGTACTTGTCTTCAGGCGAGAACCTTGCGGGATGTGGATTCTTAAGCGCCCCTCCACAGTACGGGCACCTGTCCTCTCTTAGGGTATACTCTCCGCACACGCTACACTTCTTGATCATCCCTTTCATAAAATCACCTTGAGAAAGTGCCAGACCCTCCCGCCTCGGTAATTCTCTCAATGATCCTCTCAGCAGTCTCCTTGATGATCTCTTCTGCAGTTCTATAGTCTTTGGCAGTGACTTCTATCCTATACCTAGGTGCACCCAAATAGGTTATCTCAAGGTTGGCTCCTTTGCTGCGTGCCTTCTCCTCGCCTTCCAATAAAGCCCTCTTTATATCCTCTATCCCCTTGGGCTTCGTTGAGTTTAGCTGGAGAACTCCAGCCACGTGAACCATCGGAGGCTCGATATGCTCTTTTGCCGCCTCCTGAATTGCCTTTGCCCATGATTCTGGGATGCCCGCGTCCGTTAATACCTGATACCCCTCCGCCACAGCCGCCTCCATGGCTGTGTAGAGGTCACCAAAATGATCTTCCAGCGGTATGCCTACCTTTTCCACAGCCTCCGAGAAGTCCTTCTTGAGCGAAGCGGCGACCTCTTCCAGTATCTTTTCCGCCCTCTTTGCCCTCTTCCACTGTATGAGCTTCTCCTTCTTCTCCCTCTCAGTAACTTTTTTGAGCGAAAGGTCTATGTGTCCCTTCTTCTCGTCGACACGGATGACCTTCAACACTACCTTCTGCCCCTCTTTAATGTAGTCTCTAATGTTCTTGACCCATGTGGATGCGATCTCGCCAATGGGTATGTAGCCAGTCTTGTTAAACTCGTCAAGATTTACATAAGCCCCATGATCCTGTATCTTGACGGCAGTCCCTATAACGAACTCTCCTATATCTGGGTATTCCCTCTTCCTAAGCCCCATCTCTGATCACCATTTTAACGAATAATTAAAATGAGCGCGTATATAAATGGGTACCTTTGCCATCACTAGGAGTGCAGTACAAAAGTGGAAGAGAATGTGGGCACAACGCATTAAAGATCCCTCTCTGCCGCTCTTGAAAGATGACAAAAAGTGGCTGTTCTAGATGTCATTAGGCTGCAGGTTAGAAATATTCGGTAGCGAACTTTTCAGCGGATGCTCCCTTCCACTAGAAAAGGACAATTTAACATTGTGAGCGGGAAATCCCGAAGACTTTAGCCGTGGGCAGCTCACCCAATCTCTTTGACCTTGTCGGAGAGGATCCTGCTCTTCCCTCCTGTAGGCAGAGCAAGATCTCGCCCGCAGATGTTGCATTTAACCCTCGTGGCAACATTTGAAAAAACCGTCTGCTCATTTCCGCAGTCAGGACACTGGACTCTGAGGAACCTGCTCCTAGGGGCGGGCGTGAGTATCTCTTTTCTCTTCAATCAAAACACCTCAAACAACCTCAAGCTTCTTCAGTCTTATCCCTCTTCGCTGATTCTGATAACCGCACTTCTTGCACTTTAGCTTCAGGCTCATCTTCTTTGTGGTCTTGGCTGTCCTCTTTTGGACCGGCTTTCTTGAGCTGCCGTAGCCCTTCTTTTTCCTCTCGTATCTTCTGGTGCCCTCCGCCAGCTTCCTTTCCCTTCCCTTCTTGTAAAGGGTAACTGTATGGGCTGTATGAGCCTTGCACCTTGGACAGTATGTATTTATCTCCTTCGGGACTTTCATTTCGTTACACCTTCCTTTGTATCATCATAGCTATTCCCCTATTTATCAGCGCCTCCGCATTCTGTGCTGGTAACAGCACCACATCCTCCGCTTTGTAAGGGCCATACGTCCTCATATCTGCCCCTACGAATGACGGAACATCTCGGAGCACCCTAACTAATATCTTTTTCGCACCCTCTTCCTTGCCCTCTTTCTTCGCGGATCCAAGCAGAGCTAACTCTTCTTCAAATAATGGTCCCTCTAAAGACCCTCCCTCCAAAACCCTCTTGCAGATCTTCTCTCTCCTTAGAAGTCTTATCCTCTCCAACATCCACTTGATCCTATCTTTTTCAGCCTCCCTCAATCTTTCTGGAAGAGCGTTCTCCTCCTTGCTTAGACTTTCAAGATAAGCCTCAACCTGACTCATGAATTCGGGCGGAGGTCTCTGAAGATCCCTCTGCTCCCTCTCATTAATTAAGAACTCTAGGATCTTTTTGTACATGAAATCATTCCCTCAACTCAGCTGCACCCTTACAGAGGAGGTATATCCCGAGGCCCTCAGGAACCTCCAGCTGGACATCCTTCACCGGTCCCACCTCGTAATCCCCTATCCTTACTCGCGGAGCCTCTTTAACATATACTTTTATACTGCCAGACTTAAATACGACGGCATCCTTAAGCGGGTCAAAAGTCTCCAGGTCACTGTATGAGACCCTTGCGGCTTTAAGTCCCGACTTGCCGTGCAGGGAGTTGGGGTACCTTATTAGCCTCTTGACGTCGATTGTTACCCTTTCGTCAATGTTGCAGAGTAGATCCTTCACAGCAGCCTTGGCTATCCTTATGGTCCTGCCAAGTTCTACCCCCCTCAAACCCATCCAAGATGGGGGGTTGGCCATTATCCCCCTCAACAACCTCTCCTTATTTCTCACGATGATGTTGGCAACCTCATCCGAACCCACCACTGCCCTGAGTTCCTCCGGGGTGCATCTACTCAGATATGCGTAAACGGACTTTGCAAACCTCCCCCTCCATCCACCATCCCTGAGGTCTGGTCCTATTATTGACCCGTCTTTCATCATCCTGAATCCCTGGTGCTTTGGATCAAGCCCAACCCCTCTTACATAGTCGGCTATCTCCCTCCTACCATCTGAAGTGAGCCCCTTAACATCATCCGTCTGGACATGCAAGTGATACCCCCTATGTCCTGAGAAGCAGACCTCCACTTCCTTTAGGCTCACTCCGAAGTCAGGGATGAGATACTCGTCGATCAACTTGAATACCTCTTCTTTAGCGACCTCAAGGCACCTGTCGCAGACCCAGGTGGTCGTCTCGACTCTCTTCATGCCACATCTGGGGCAAGTCTCAGGAGGAAACCCAGTTCCCTTAGCCATACAGTCTAAACAGGTCCATGTGTCATGGTCTGCCTTGCAGGGCGTAGGTATATGATCCGCATCCACATCAAATATGAGATCCGCTCCCTTCCACCCTTTTTTATTCATGTCTGAAGCTTGGGGCTCCTTGTAATATGCAGATGAGTAATATAAATGGGCGGGAATGTGGTCCTCAAGGTATTCCTTCAGGGAGACCGTGTCCGTGAAGGTCATGTGCCTTATCATCGTCTCGTGCCCAAGAGGTATTAATGCTATCTCCCTCTCCTGGAGGTCTTTTACGACCAATTCGTTGACGTCCAATGTTTGGTAGTACTCCTTGAATGCCCTTGCAACCTCTTTATCCACTCTTCTCCCATCCCTTCTTTCTCTTTATCTCCCTAGCCTTCATTTTATAGTATTGTAGGGGATGCCTCACCCTCTTGCAGTACGCATCTTCGCCCACGCATAGCCCAAAGGACCTTAAAACGTCGCACTTTGGCGGCAGATATTTCGTCTTTGAGCCTATCAGCCCCGCTATGTGCTCCACTTGGTACTTTGCCTTTCCCTCGTCGAAGTCCGCAACGTTGGTAAAACACTTTAGGACGTTTTCAACACTCTCCCCAGTATTGATGAGAAAAGTGGTAACTGTGAACCTCGCCATGTGTGACAGGCTCTTTCCGGCCGCCAGGTCCTTCAGGAGCGCAACGATGCAAGGGGGCTTAGCCTCTTCAACAAACTCCGCCATCACCTCTTCATCGTATTTTTTGGCATCTTTCACTAACTTTTCAAGACCCTCCAATTTTGACAGGAGCTTTTCTGGCATCTGGAACTTCTTGATGTCCTCCTCCTCTGCCTTTCTCAGGATCTTCAGCTTTAAAGCTTCAGAGAGCAGCCTAGCCACTTCAACATGCTTTAGATAGACCCTCCCACCGGTCACGTGCCTATTCACGAGTTTCCAATCTGGAGAATGAAAGCTCGGTGCGACCTCTAGGTAGTTCTCTACCGGGAGGCTGAAGTCAAACAAAGCCCCACTAACCATGAGTTCAGTGCCCTCTAAGTCCCAATCAAAACCGTCCCTTCCAACTTCTGCGATCTTCTCCTTCTCCTCGCCCTTTAGGAGCTCGAAGCACCTCTTCTGCTCCGAGTTGGCGAACCTCCTTACAACCCACCCGGATTTCAGCCCATAGACGAATGCGAGTGAAAGTGGGTATGCCAAGATCTCTGTCTCTGGGTCAACAACGTTTAACTCTGCCCGCCTGCCCTCGATTCCGCGCCTGACTCTCTCGACCGCCCTTTGCACCACATAGTCATACTCATCACTGGCTAAATCTTGGAATGTGAGGCCGTAACTCTCCACAAAAGAAGAAGCTTTTTTCAAAAAAGGGTATTTTGCCAAATCCTCTATTGTTAGCATCTCTCTCATCCAATAAAGACGAGGAAAAATTGTTAAAGGTTCCTCTACTCTGCTTCCATTCGAGGAGCCAGATAATACACGATCCTCCCGCCGTTTGGCAGGTTAAAATCTAGCCTAAGGGGCATGTCCGTCGAGAACATGAGTATCGCTATGTCCGAGAGGTCGGATGCTACCATCATCTTACTTAGATATGCAAGGCTGTATAGCGCATGTGCGGCCTCTTTAAGTTCAATCGAGAGGAGCTCTCCGCTATCCTTGGTTATCTCCACCTCCACCTCTCCTCTGTCGCCGCTTGCCGTTATCCTTAACCTCTCATCTTCTGCCGTGATCTTAACAAAGTCGCTAACCACTTCTGCGTCTTTGATGGCATCCATAAGCGTTGAGGCTGGAAGCTTGACCGTGGCAAGGAACGATATCCTGGGGACCGAGAGTTCCTCCTTACCTAAGTCGAGTAGGGGTAGTGAAAAAGTCCTTGAGGTCTTTCCCTTAAACCTTATCTTCAGCCTCGCCTCCTTCTCGAGCTTCTCCAACTCGAGCTTCTCATTCCCCCCCGTTCTCTTCATTATATTCTTCATGTCATCAAAATTTACCCCAATGGGGACCTCCTCTGTGCACTCGTATGACTCAAATGATGTTTTTGGTAGTTCCATATCTACCATGGCAACTCTCGAGGGGTCCATCGCCCTCAACCTGATCCCTGTCGGGTCGGCGATGAAAACCCCCTCCTCAACAAGCGTTGAAATGGACTCTATAATATTCCTCCAAATCTTGCTGTCTGCAAGCACTGCTTTGAACATAAAACAACCTCCGGTACCCTTTATAATAAATCCGAGTACTTAAGATCTACTACTTCTTGATCGCAAAGCTGTTCACTCATACTCTCTCCAGGTGTGGCCGCATTTGGTGCATCTGTAAAACCTTGTTGGCGCCTCGTCAGCCCTCCTTGTCTGCATCATCCAATAAAACGCCTCCATGTTTCCACACCGCCTACACTCTGCCTTTGTCACAGGCAAAACCCTGTCCTCAGAATTGTCGGAATGCTTTACAATTACAGTCTCCTTTTGAGGGTTAATTGACTCTTTGAACCTTTGCTCCCCGCACTCACCAGCATCTTCATAACCGCATTTTTTGCAGACAAGGATCTTCCTCTTCCTGTCTGGGAGGAGAACGCTATTGCAGTTGGGGCAGAACCTCAAAGGGATCCCTCGCCCATCAAACCTTTGTCGACGATTTTAACTTATCGGTCTCTGCCTCCGCTTCCTGACCTAACCACTTCCTGACCCCTTCTATCACAACCTCTGCGTCTCTCCTGTTCCGGGGGGATACGCTCATTAGTGGCATTCCCAAAAATTTTTCGTTCATTTTCCCACCAATCGCGCCCATAAAGCCCTCACCAAACGCTATGCCCGAGATCTCCTCAAAATATCCGGTTTCTTTAAGCCATTCAACTAGGCCTTCAAGGTCCTTGATACCTCTCTTCATTGCAATTGCGTCTATCCATCCGCCCCTGAATACAAACAGCACCGTTATACCTCTGCCCTCTGGTATATAATCGACATAAGCCTTTCTAGTTTCCCTCTTCGTTCGTTTCGCCCCCTTCAAGCCCTCCATCCCTAATTCTCTTGACTGCCAACCTCAGAAGGTCTGAAAAAGCCCTGGCGGCGCCCTCGTTTTCACAGGACCTGCTCTCGAAATTTATCGCTGCCACCCTGACAAACAAAGTTTCAGCTGCCTCTTCTAAAGATATTAAATGGTTTGACCAAGCATACGCCAGTATTGCCTCAACTACATCTCCCTTCTCACCAGCCGTCATCCTGCTCACGTCTATGGTCTTCGAGATTTCAAGTGCCTTTGAGAGGACTCTGTCTGGAACCCTTTCCCCAACCGGTCTGCCAACTGCCTTTGTCTTAGCCATGGAATAAGCCAAGTTTACAAAAGAGTCCCCAAGTCTAGCCCAGTCCTTATTCCTGGCAATCGCTTTTAACCCGCTCAAGAAGTTCTCCTCTACTTGAGGAGCCCATTGAGTCTTCCCTTTAACTCCTTTGCGTCCTCTTCGATCTTAGCAAGAGCCTTGAGAATGGCTTCCCTGGGCTTCTCTTCTCCATCGGTGTAAACCACTAGCTTTATCCCGCCTGTGAGTGGGTGAATGATCTGGTATCCCGCCTGCTTCACATGTTTATCCAGAAGTAGCGTTGTCCTCAGCAGATTCCCCATGGTGTGGTCCTCGTCCTTCAGCTCCAGCTCAAGCCTGCAGTCATCCTCTTTTATTATCTTTACTGACATAAGATCCCTCCTTTAACAAATAATGAATTGAGACCTTCCTCCTCTCAAAGGTCTTATCCCTGGCACAGAAGAGCCTCCCCCTCTTCAAGATCAGCTCGTCGCCGCATTTAGGACAAGTTGCATAGATGACGCCAAGTCCCTCATCCGCTGTGGATAACTGGTAGGGTGGCCAATCCGTAACGACCTTTGCTAGAACCCAATCATTTAGCCCAACGGCATCGAAAATAGTGTCAACATAACTTCTCGCCGCTTGGGAGACGTGAAGTATACCCGTGAATACCCCTTTCAAACTCCTCTTTCCCCTTATCCTGAGGATCTCAACTACCGTGGAATCCTCCCTCATTGGACCTACCACTACACCCTCGACAATGTCCCCAATCTCGGGCACCGCTACCTTGGCGTAGGGGCTAACCCCAACCTTCCTGCTATTCGCATCGATGATTAGCGCCCCTAGGGTTGAAGAATAGAGCCCGCCCCCTTCAACATAAACTCCTTCTCCCGGGATAAACTCCTCCTCAACCCCGAGCTTTTCTCCTGGGACTGCAACCCGCTTTTTTCTTTCGTTCATTGCTTTACCCTCACTATCCTGTAAAGATCTGCCTCAAAGAGGTAGAACCTCTTCCTATGGAAGTGATAAGTTGGAGGCAGTTTTATCTTTAACGGAAGGACCTCATCAACCTTACCTCCAACATCTCCCACAAACTTGGATATAAACCTACGTACGCCCTCTCCTCCTTTATGGAGTGAATAAATCTTTGGTGCGATAGACAACCCCGCGATGATAAAAGCCCTGTCAGCCTCTCTCCTCCTCACACCGAAGGGGGGATTCTGTATTACAACGTCCGCCTTGAGCCCGGGGAACTTCACATCCCCGACCAAAAAATCTACCTTAAAACCCATCCCTAACTTCATTGCAGTTTTCCTCGCATCCATCACTGCGGTGGGGTCAATATCTAGGCCGACCACATACTCCGCGCCCAAAAGAGCCGCTCCGAGCGCCAGTATCCCTGTCCCGCACCCAAGGTCAGCGACCGTTCTTCCAACGATATCGTTGTGGCGGAGATGCACGTACCACAATATCTCAGCGGCGACCGGGGCTGGTAGCCTGTATTGCTCAAAGAACAATTTTGGTCTCTTGAAGGACCCTACCTCTTCCAATCTCCTCTCAAGTTCTACCTTGGAGGAGATCAACCCTCCATCACCTTCAGGAGTTCCTTGAAATCTTCTGAGTTGAGCACCGGTTTTCCGAAGATCTCCTGATTATCTAAAGATATTCTGGGGCATCCTGTTATTATGAAAGAATCAACAAAAGTGAGGCTGGAGAGTCTTTCCCAGTTTACCTCCTCGGCGACTACCATCAGTGCCTTCCTCCCCCTTGCCTCCAGCTCTCTCTTGATGAGAAGGGCGAGATCCCTATTGAATTGCCCTACCTTTGCAACCACAACCACTCCGAATATCTGAGCCCTCCTCGCTTCTTGGATCGCCCACCACCGTCTAGCAAGTGTTTTTCTTTTCAGCCTTTCAACATCCCTGATCTCTCCCCTGTACGGGTCTGCAATGTACACTGGTATCTCTACGGATAGGGCGACCCCGAGCGCGTGGAAATCCCCTCCGCCAACGTGCAGGATAATGTCCACTGAACCTGCGATCCTCTTCGCCGCTTCACCATTACATCCGAGTACCACCCCTCCAGTGGCATCGTCAACCACCACCTCAAAACCCTTTGACCTGAGCCCTTCAACAAAATTTTTCAGGCTATGGACGTGCTGCAAGCTTGCTACAAGACCGACCCTCCTCACCCCCCTGCTCCTCAGAAATTCCACACTCCTTCTGATGAGCTCGCTCAAATCTACTAGATAGGGTGCAGGAATGTAGAGCGTGGGTATCTCCTCTGCTGTCCTAACAAACTTATTGTGACCGATATGTATCAGCATCTCTGCACCCAATTTTCTGCCGATGTCGTCAGCAAGATCGCATCCACCATAGCAGGGATCTGCCGATATGTAGACTGTGATGCCAGCAGAGGATAACTCCATCCAAAGATCCTTTAGGTGCGCCTTCAACCCATCTGGTGCCTGTATTATTACGGTCTTTACGCCTCTCGACTTTATCTCACTAATGATCTTCTCATTCTCTAGGTCGTAGGGCGTCGCATTTGACAAAACAGTACCCCTGCTACATGCTCCTCATTCAATAAAAATAGGGGCGCCCTCAACGTATAAATGCCTAGTGCATAGTGCACTTTTTTGTCTGGCATTATGGGCGCGCAATTCTCAGCTGCCCTCAATAATCCTGGTGGGCATAGGGATCTTGGACCTTGCCAACTCGAGGGCAGCCTTCGCCACATCCTTCTTGTCTTCTGCTACGTAGAGGTCCATTATGGGCTGCAGGGCCTTTAACCTTGCAGCCGTACCAGCAGGCTTTCCGAAAGATTTTCTCATTCCGTCCTGAAGTCGGTCCGCTCCAGCAAAGGCCATCATTTTGTTTTCCCTTAGCACGTGGTGTGGGTAAACCCTCACCTTTAGGTAATAGCCTTTCTCACCAAGCTCGGTCGATAAGCGTTTTGTTACGATAACCCTCGCAGCCTCAAGGGCGTTGTGCCTAACCTGCCCTGCCTCCAACGGGACCAGAGTCAGTTTTACTGGAAAGTTGCCCTTCGGATCTCCGAAGTCGAACTTAGTGATCTTTAGACCAGGGATCCCCCTGATGTACTCCTTCCTGGTGTAAGCAGGGGTATCAAAGTAACGGTAGCAGTGACCTGGACGTTCTGGCATACATTTCACCCAATTTTTCCAAGAGCATGTAGCAGTATAAGTATTTTAGTCTTTCTGATAGTCCCCTGCCCTCCCTAAATCACAATCGAGGCTCGTTTCCACCAGATATTAAACAATCCATGTGGCTACAATACTTTTTGCACTCTTCCTTCGCTTAATTTTTGGAAACATTCTTTGGCCAGAACCTCACACATTCCAAATTTTTTGGAAAGTGAGCTGCATGCTGGCGTAAGAATTGCTTCGAAACTCTCATCTCCATGACATCTCTATCACGACTAGCTCCTCAAACATAAAGTCTCTCCTGTTGACAACTCGCCCCTTGAGTCCTTCGTCCTGTATCCTCTCCAAACTCTCATCTACGCCATTGAGGGTGGACTGGACAAAAAGCGCCCTTCCACTCTCATTCAAGTACTTTCCAACTTCTCTTAAAAACCTGTCAATGACCTTTCTCCCCTTTTCTCC
>CAZZJY010000057.1:0-2906 GCA_964654895.1 uncultured Nitrososphaerota archaeon | reverse complement strand
AATGTTCCTAAGAGCTTTGGCGGCATTGGCTCCGTGTACTCCTTCACGGCAATGTTGCTGAGGTGCAGATAAGGGTTTGTCTTTAACAGAAGAACAAGCAATTTTTTAATATCAAATAGTATAAATTTAACGTGTAAGTGGGCGTGTTTTCATGGATAGACCTCTGGAGCTTAAACGCTTCCTGGTCTGCCCAGGCAAGCGGCTGGTAGGGGTTGTTATGAAGGTAAAAATAAAGTCTGACGTGATTGCATGGCTTTTGTCTGACCTCGAAAGCCGCGGCATAAAAGTCCGCCAAGTTTGCATGTCGAGCCTAGAAGATGCCCAATACGCCAGGCTATTCGCATTCCTAGACACTACAGGCTCGGCAACTCCAGTGGACGAAGTGCTCAGGCAGTATGAGCGAGAGGGGCTGATAGAAATCGAGAAGATGATAACCTCGCCCATAGAGGGGTTCATGAGTGATACCTTTCATTTTCCGCTCACCGCTGCTGGGGTAAGAAGCATTATTATAAGGCAGCCTGGGTACAGAGAGATGATGGTGGGGCTGCGGGAGTGGTTCGGGGCTGGCGGCGAGGCTTTCCTCTACCACGTCGGCTTCAGGACAGGCTTGGCTTTAGGCGGGCTGCACAGAGAGGCGGCAGGAAAGCTGGGCATTGCGGATCCCATCCAGATCTTCAAACACATAAGCGCACCGATGTTCCAGTGGGCTGGCTTCGGCATACCCGAGGTGAAAGACTTTGACTCCGACGGAGGGGAAATACTCGTGTACGACTCCTTCGAGTGCGAGCTCGGGAAGGGCAGGGTGATCCCTTACAGCCAGTTCGTCCGCGGGATAATAGCAGGGGTACTCTCAGAGCTGTTCGGGAGGGCTTACAACGTGACAGAGGAATCCTGCATAGCCAAAGGCGATCCGGTGTGCAGGTTCATAGCGAAGGTGATCCAGAAAAAGTGAGGCGCAAAACTACACAGAAACGCATTTCCGCTAGTTGAAAGATATATTATTTAAAGATATATTATTTCATGCCTCGGAAGGGCTACAGGTCCATAACCATACCCGAGGATCTCTTTCAGAGGCTCCAAGATATGGCGAACCTGTACGGTACAACCGTGCAGAGCATCGTAAAAATTGCATTGGCTGATGAAAAATTTTCCATGACCGCTTGGGGCGCTTGTGATCTCGGGTTCAAATCCAGTCGGTCCCACTACAATTTATGAAACATGAAAACAATTGCTTATGTCCGAGTGGGAATTGACATTTTGAGCAGAAATCCCACACTTTTTTAATGGTAGGTGATGCATAACTACCACCACCTCATGCTATATCTCAGTTCGTTCAGCTCTTCTCCTTCGTTTGGTTTTCTGAAGATGAACAGATGTTCGTGGTATATCAGTAAGAAATCAGTCCAGAACTTTTTACCAATCGGTTTCCCGACCCAACATTCCTCGGCTGTCTTGGCCAAGCCCTTCCACCTCTCCCCACTTTTTTTGACCTTCCACTGATGCTTTATGATGTCTTCTCTCAGTATGAACCCAACATCTAAGAAACTCTGCATGACCCTAAAAGCCAAGGGTACATAGTGCCTGTGCCTCCTCGTGTCGCCCACTAATATTGCACAATACCTGCCAGGTCTCAGAACCCTATAGCTTTCCTTTGCTATATCCCTCATTCCCTCCAAAAAGCCTTCTATAGAGGCCTTTGAGAGATCACCGTCTGATGGTCTATTCTTTGAGTATTTTATAATGCCTGCATAAGGCGGGTGAGTTGCTATCAAGTCCACGCAATCATCCTCTAACAAGTTTAGGTTTCTCGCGTCCCCTTGGTATAATCTGATCTCGGGGTATTGCATGCCCTCGCCTCTTTCCATTTGAAAGTTCAGCCTGTCCCAGCACAAAATCAGCGCGTCAAAGTTTATGTCTACGCCCAATGCCCTCCTTCCCAGAAGCTTGCACTCTATGAGCGTGGTACCTCCCCCACACATCTGGTCCAGCACGGTTTCGCCCGGTCTGCTGTACCTCATTATCACGTTCCTCGCAAGCTGCGGGGGCCAATTTCCCCTGTAATCACCTCGGTGAGTTGCCCAATCCCCTCTCTCCGGGAAAGACCAAACAGTCGTCTCCTCAAGCTTAAAATCCTCAGGTTGATACTTTTTGATTCTTCGCTGTGTGCCTATTTCCAGCTCAGAACCTTCAATCAAAATCTTTTTGTGATCCTTTATGTAGTCCAGATAATCCTTGAAGGTCACCTCACGCATGGGCATATTGCTGCTAGTCTTATTAACCCTCATCTCGCTTCAGCTCAGCAAAATCATTAACAACACTCCTTCAATTTAAAGTGTGAGATTGAACACTTTGCATTTGTTGCAATTGAGAACGTTCAAACTCATTCCCGCCAAAAAAGGCCTCTAAATCTGCCCCTTCTTTTGTGATTAGCAAAATTTTTATTTAGGCATGTGTAAAGTTACCCGTCCGACGCCAATGGGCGCCCCTTCCTGTCAGAATAGGAACCCCTTACTAGGGCGCCCATTCTCGGCACTGATTAAAAATCAATCCCTACTTTGGCGCAAACAAATTAAGTCACCACAGCCCTCTCATGACATGATGTCAAAAATAGAATTAAAAGCACCTTCAAGGTCCAGGAGAATGTGGAATATTGGCTATGGCTCACTCTCGAAGGAGCGCTTTCTCAATCTCATGAGGACTCATAATATCAATATAGTTGTAGACGTCCGTCGATGGCCCGCCTCCAAGATTGATCATTTTAAAAAGGAGAATCTTGAATCGCTACTGCAGGGCGCTGGCATAAAATATGTCTGGCTTGGGGATAAATTGGGGGGTTTCAGGAAAGGTGGATACCGAAAGTTCATGGACTCGCCAGAATTTGAAGAAGGCATCAGTGCTTTAATCTC
>CAZZJY010000056.1:0-7166 GCA_964654895.1 uncultured Nitrososphaerota archaeon | reverse complement strand
AAAATTATATAAATAAAAAATTTAATAACAAATAATGGCATAAAGTGATATGTGCGTCTGTGACAATCTCCCTATAACCATTTCAAGGAAGCAAGCTACAATATATAAAAGTGAGGCTTATAAGGGTCTTTTGAGGAATTTGAGGCGCCATGAGGGGTTCCCGAAATGAGCTCTCTCACAATACTCGAGGTGGTACTGGAAAACTTCATGTCTTATGAGTACGCTAGGGTGCCCCTCAGTCGTGGTCTGAATCTGATATGCGGCCCTAATGGTGCCGGAAAGTCATCAATACTCATTGCAATATCCGTCGCAACAGGGCAGAGCTACACCGAGAGATCTAGGAAGCTGGCTGACTTGATACGCAGGGGTAAAGACACTGCGAGGGTCACGCTGGTGCTGGACAACAGAGCCAAAAACGGAAAGCGCCCCGTCCCCTACATAAATAACGACATCATATCAGTCTCAAGGTATCTGAAGAAGGATGGGACCTACTGGTTCGAGATAAACGGCAGGCAGGTAAGCAAATTTGACGTCAACAGGCTCTTCAAGGGCGTGGGGATGAACCCCGACAACATGCTCATAATAATGCACCAAAACATGATTGAGGAGTTCGCGATAACCTCGCCAGAAGAGAAGCTCAGGATGGTTGAGGAGGCGGTCGGCTTCTCCCAATACAGGCGCGCCATCTACGAGTCAGAGGAGAGGCTGAACAGGATTTTGGGCGAGGAGGAGGCTACCTCCCAACTTCTTGCCAGCGCCGAGCAAACCTTGGCTTACTGGAAAGAGCTGAACGACAGGTTCAACGAGAAGAAGTCCTTGCTGGAGAGGAAGGCCTACCTGGAGAGAGAGTTGATATGGGCGCAGATATTGAAGAACGAACGCGCAGTGGCACAGATAGAGGAGAAGATACGCCTGAAATCCTCCCAGCTAGAGGCTATAGAGAAGGGCATCCGCACCAAGAGTGAGGAGGCGGGAGCCCTCTGGGGAGAATACCTCCTGCTGAAGGAAAAGTTCCGGACTCTCCTTCTAGGTGTGAAAAATGGAGAGGCAGTGCTGAAGGAGCTTGGTCTTGCAGATGAGAGGCTCGACGAGGTCGTCAAGAAGTACGTGGAGCTGAGGATTGACGAGGCAGTGATGCGCTACCGAAAGGGCGAGCTTGAGAGGGAACTCAAAGAGTTGCGATCTTCCTTGGAGGAGGCTAGGGTCGCCCTAATGGAGTCTGAGAAGTTCAAAGATAAAGCTGGGGAAAGGATCGAGACGACTAGGACGCTGCTGGAGATCTCAGATGAGATAAAGTTTGTAAACGCCCACCTTCTATCTCTTGGGGATGTCCCCGAGGACGCCCCTTCCATGTACCAGGCCTACCTGAAAACCTACAACGAACTTAAGCAGAAGGCAGAGGTCGTGGGGGAAAACAGGAGGAAGACAATTGAAGAGTTGGAGGAGAGGAAAAGGGTCTGGAGAGGAGTTATGGAGAAGCTGGTCGAGGAGATAAACCCTACGTACCGGTCTGTCTTGGGAAGGGTCGGCGGAACTGGTGCCATTCGCCTCCTGAACATGGACGACCCGGACAGGGCCGGCGTGGAGATCACGGTGGGTTTCCGAGGCACCTCCCCAGTTCTCCTCGATGCGTATTCCCAAAGCGGAGGGGAGAGGGCTGTCGCGACCATGGCCTTCCTCTTGGCTTTGCAGGACCACCTGAAATCGCCTGTTAGGGCGGTCGACGAATTTGACGTACACATGGACCCCCACAACAGGGAGTCGATGATGAGGATGCTCTTCTCCTTCATGAACGACAGCTCGGACGTACAGTTCATAGTGATCACCCCGAGCCAGCTCACTGCGGTGGGAGAGTTCGCAAACATCATCTTTGTCCAAAACGTGCACGGAAGGTCGGAGGTGGCCAAAGCTGCCGCAGCGAGCGCATAAGGAAGAGTACTACGAGGAACTCGCCCGCATAATAAACCTTTGCCAGAGCATAAGGGCAAAGGGGGAGGACCCCTTCCTGGTGGACGTCCCACAAAAGTTGCAGGTTTTGAAGCGACTTTTGCCCCAGTGGAAGCTTCTTGACGAACTTCTCATGGACGCTGAAGCCCTGAAGGAGTTATCGCTAATGGTCAAACTTCAGAGCGACTGGGTCAAGAGGCGCGCCTCCGGTTTGTTCATAGACCCCTTCCTCGTAGAAGTCAAGATAAAGCTCTTGGGAAAGGAGGAGCTAGCCTCTGCTCTCCTCGCTGCGTGGAGGCCTCTGATAGCCGCCGAACAGTTGACTCCAAAGAGGCTCTCCGAAGCGCTGGATTACTGGAAGGTGTTACTCCCTCTATCCCAGAGAATGAAGGAGCTCGAGGCAGCTCAGTTCCCAGAAGAAAAAACGTTGTCTGTCTCGGAGCTGATCAAGTTAAAATTCCTCTCAGAGCGGGCATTCAACGAAGAGGTCAAGAAACTCCAGGAGGAGCTGGCAGAAGCTTCAGAAGGAGGGCCCGTGGATTACTGGAAATTCGTAGTCAGGGAGACATATGAGGAGACGCTTTTAAGGGCATATGCACTCAGCTTCATCATTTCGAACGGTTATGCCAACCTCATAATCAACCCAGTGGAAGAGACTATCCTCATCGAGACGACGGGAAAGCAGACGCAAAGGAAAGGAGGCAAATCCGTGCCAATCTCCATAAACTACGAAAAATGGATGGCAATGAGGAATCTGAAAAACAGGACAGAGGGGATTAAAAATGAGTGAAGACGTCACCATATCGCGAAAACTCAAAAAGGCTGCCCAGCTCCTGCTCTTCCAGCACCACCGCCTCCCTGGCGCGAAGGGGTGGGAGCTGAGGAAGGTGTTGGGAAAGGATTACATGAAGGTAATAAAGCTCCTGGAGAGGCGTCTGGAGGAGCTCGGACTGGAAATAAAAATCGTCTACGAGGATGGTCTGGACCATCAAACCCCTACGGACGAAGATCTAGAGCAGGCCCGCTTTTACGTCATCTGCAAATCCCCACTGCAGATCGGCGAGGCCTCGCTTTCAGGGTGGAGGATAGACACGCTGGCCGTCCTGGCGGCAGCGCTGGCCTACATAACCTCAAAGCAGGGAAGGGCCACCAGGAGGGAGGTTGAAGACCTTCTGAGAGAGAAATTCCCTGACTGGAAGGTCGACCAAGACCTTAACAGATTTATAAGAAGGGGCTATTTGGATGAAGATGAGGAGGGCAATCTTTACATCGGGTGGAGGACCCGCGCTGAGATAGACCGTAAAACCTTGGTCAGCATAATTGCAGGGTCTTCTCCCCAGTCTCAGCAACCTTGACCCTGCTTCTATTCTTAATATCGGTCGGGTCCGTTATACGATTTGGGCTATCACAACTCCAGCTCTTCGCCTTCCTTTAAGATCTTCACTTTTACTCCAGACCTTGACTCGACTATCCTCTGGAATTCTCCTGGGTCTGTGCTCCAGCGGTGCATTGGGATAGCGATCTTGGGATTTATTATGATGGCAGCATCGGCAGCCTCTTGGTTGTTCATCGTATAGGTGTCTCCAGTCGGCAGAATAGCCACGTCTACTCCTTTCAACTCTTTCATCTCGGGTATGAGATCTGTGTCTCCTGCATGGTATATGTTCTTACCATCGATACTCAAGACATAGCCAACGCCGAAACCCTTCGGGTGAAAAGGAACGCCTGGAGACCTGAACCTCTTTACATTGTAAGCGTGTACAGCTCTGACCTCTAAATCGCCGACCTTCAGCATGTCGCCTGGCTCCACAGCCCTTGCTCCCGCTCCAAGTTTTGAAATGCAATCCCTTGGAGCAATTATTACAGTCCCTTCTTTTCTCACCCTCTCTATGACCTTTGGGTCAAAGTGGTCCCAGTGGGAATGCGTCACAAGTACAAGATCCGCCTTATCTGAGGGTTTTGCTCCCTCCCCGAGATCTATGAAAACTGTTTTCTCCTTACCCTTAATCTGAAATGCTGCGTGCCCGAGCCACCTGACCTTTACCAAAACCACTCACCCGGATTATAATTCCCCTAAAAATTATAAAAAATGTGCGCCTGAAGATCAAGTCGTTCTTTCTGAAAACATCAAATTTGGTAAAAATATCCCCTCTAGCCCTGAACTTGTATGTCTGTTTCGCTGTGCGGTCGCATTCTCTTGTACCTCTTCCTCAAAACTTCTCTCTCCTCCCTCAGGATCATGTCCACGAGGAAGTCTATGTCAGGGGTTTTAGAGGATGCAAGCGTTACAATTGCGGTCTTAGGCAACCCCCTGGCTGCGAGTGCTAGAGCTGCCGGTAATCCATAGATCCCTATCAACTCCCCGCTCTCCAGCACCGCCCTGTACATCTCCTTGAACTTATCTGAGACCCTGCCCCTCTCAGCCCTTTCAGATGCCATCTGAGCCACCTCCGATAACTCTCCGTCCACTAGCCCTATCTTCTTGGACTTACACTCTGGGCAGGCAAACCCTTCCAAAAACCTCCTGATCTTGACATTCTCTACGTACCTGAAGCACTCCGAGCACACCGCGACCCTTGCCTCGTTCAGAAGTCTTGCTTTTCCAGCCTCTATCAGGATCCTTCTGAGCCTGTCCGCCGGGACCAGGTCTGTCTTCCAGCTCAACTTCCTTATGCCGACTCTAGAGAGGGGTGATAGGGGAAGGTCTCTCCCCATTACAACTATCTTGAAGGCGCCCTCCTTCAACCCTCTCGCAAACCTTTGGAGCCCCTCAACATCGAGGTCTTTGAACAACACTTCCTTCATCGCCTCCCTCCACACCACAGTATCCCTCATACTCTCAACAAGTTGCTGCATCCCAACATCGCTCAGATCTGCACCTTTCTCAACAACTCCAAACCTTTTAGCGACGTGGAGCAGGCGTCTTCTGAAGAGTCCTGTCTTCTCTACGGAAACCTCCGCCAGCTGGGCAACATCCTTGGGATCAAGTTCTCTCAGAACTTCAGCCACCATCTCTGCATCAACAGAAGTCTTGAGGTAGATCCTGTAGGGGTCCTGCGAAGCCCCGACGCCGCTTCCAGTCCTTTTTGTGATCAAAAAAGCAAGTATCCTTGAGAGCGTCTTATTTATCATGAGCCCTAGGGAGCAACTCACTATTACGTACCCTTCCCACCCCTCTACCGTTATGACGCTGTCAGTCGGCACCTCCCATCTCCCCTCTGCCTGCTCTTTCACTTCTGCCAGCGCCTTTGTCAGCAACTCTCTCGACACGGGATACTCTGCCCTAAGCTCTTCTATCACCTCTTCGAAGGATGTGCCTCGCCTTAAAAGTTGGCATACCCTCCCCTTTATCCTCCCGACCTCCTGCGCCACCTCGAAGGGCACAGGTATCTCATCTCCCACCCAGTCTGGTATGGCCCCTGTTGGATCCTCCTCCGCCCTGACATAAACCACATCTTTGTACACTTGGATTATCTTCCACGGCGACCCTCTGACTATGAACTTCACCCCAGGCTCGCCGTACTCTGCCACAAATGCTTCGTCCAATGTGCCGATGGGTTCGTCCTTCTCCTCATCTATCACCAAGTAGTGTTTCTCCTCTGGTATCATTGAGAGGTTCTCAAAATAGTACCTGAAGATACTTTCATAGGGCCTGGTCTTAATCACAACGCCCTCTTCAGGTACGTATAGGGCAAGCCTTGGTCTCCTCTCGCTCATGTAATTCAAAACATCACCAAGCTCCTCCTCCGTGAGATCTTGGAACGGGTAGGCACCCCTGACTATCTCTAAGATCTCCTCCGCGGTTACCCTCCCGTACTCTAGTAGCAGTCCTGCTATCTGGTGGACAAGGACATCGAGCGGTTTTCGAATTATCTTCACTTCCTCCAACTCTTCCCTAAGGCTTCGCTTCACTATTACCAAGGACTCGAGTGCATCGTCAGAGTCCATAGTGATAATTGTGCCCTTGGAGGTCCCGCCGACCCAGTGCCCTGCCCTTCCCACCCTTTGAAGAAGCCTAGTAGCCTGCCTAGGCGAATTGTATTGTACCACAAGGTCAACACTCCCAATATCGATCCCTAGCTCCAAGGACGAGGTACAAACAACCCCCTTCAGCTCGCCTTTCTTGAGGCTGGTCTCAGCCTCCACTCTCGATGACTTCGCAAGGCTGCCGTGGTGTATGCTCACAGGCATGTTCATGTCCCAAACCCTGAACCTGCTGGCCAGGATCTCCGCCTCGGACCTAGTGTTGGTGAATATAAGCGTGGACCTGTACCTCTCCACGAGCTCCCTTATCCTCCTGAGCCTCGCCGCGACCTCGGGAAAGGTTGCTATCTTCTCAGCTAACCTCACATCCTCATCGTTTGCCTCCGGCATTTCTACATACAATTCCATGTCCTTCGCTACAGAGACCCTCACAATTTCACAGTCTCTATCCACCCCAACTAGGAACTTGGCAACCTCCTGAGGCGATCCTATGGTTGCAGAGAGCCCTATTATCTGTGGCTCTGTGGCTGTTATCCTCCTTAGCCTCTCCAGTCCGACTGAGAGCTGGCTTCCCCTCTTGTCATTTGTTAGCTCGTGAACTTCGTCAACTATAACCCACCTCACCTTGGAGAGATGTCTCCTCAACCTCCTTCCAGGGAGTATGGCCTGCAGAGTCTCGGGGGTGGTTATCAGAACATCTGGGGGAGCAATCGCCTGCTTTCCCCTCTCCCTGGTCTCAGTATCTCCATGCCTCACGGCTATCCTAAGGTCCAGCCTCCCGCACCACCACTGTAACCTGTCCATGAGGTCTCTATTCAAAGCCCTCAGTGGTGTTATGTAAAGTACCCTCACACCACCCCTTCCCCCTTCCCTGACAATCTTGTCCAATATGGGAAGGAATGCCGCCTCTGTCTTTCCCGTCCCTGTTGGTGCTATTATGAGAACGTTCTTCCCTTCCAGTATGGTCGGGATGGCCCTCCTTTGGGGCTCGGTGAACTCTCTAAACCCCCTCTCCTCTAGCAGCCTCTGAATCGGCTTTGAGAAGTTTGAGAGAATTTCATCCATAATCCTTCAAAGAGGATAAAGAGGAACCCCCTAATATTAATTGATGGAGGAGATAATAGGCGGGGCGTGTCAAAATGTCAAGAGTTGCACCTATACTGGAGGTGGCGGGGCAAATACTCAGAGGCACTTTCGTAAGCAGACCGAATCGCTTTACGGTATTGTTGGATTAC
>CAZZJY010000055.1:0-2593 GCA_964654895.1 uncultured Nitrososphaerota archaeon | reverse complement strand
GTTGAAATAGAGGCACGTGCGACTCAGAACATGAGCCGTGGGCTTGGACGTCGGAATGAAGCACTTCCTCACAGACTCCGACGGAAGGCAGATTGTGAACCCAAAATACTACGGGAGAACCCTTGAGGGGATAAGAGTTATCCAGCACTGGCTCTCAAGGAAGAAGGGTTCAAGGAATTACGAAGAGCAGAGGGTGAAACTGGCAAGGCTCTACGAGAGGCTTGTAAATCAAAGAGACGACTTCCTCCATAAACTTTCAAGGTTCTACGTGAACAACTACGACGTCATCTGCGTCGAAAACCTAAACATAAAAAACATGGTAAGAAACCGCAGCTTAGCCCAGAGGATACTTGACGCCTCCTGGGGGATATTCCTCCAAATGCTCGAGTACAAGGCTGAAAGTGCCGGTGCTCGGGTGGTGAGGGTAAACCCGAGGGGCACATCTGAGGGGCTGAGCTTTGAAGATCCCCTTAGGGATTGGTTTTCAGCGAACAGAATATTGATGAGGGGACGGGGCAGCCCTGATCCGCCTGCAGAGATGAAGCCTCTACTGGTAGAGATACCGGCAAGCCTCATCGTTGAAGCAGGAAGCCCAGACCCTTTAGAGGTTGGATAGCTCACAATGAACCAATTTAGTTATGGCTTACTCCACTGTTAGAGAAGATTTCGAGGATGTCCCTGATCCCTGATGGAAATAAAAAGTAACCACCGACCTGCAGCATTGGATGGAAACTAATAAAACGAGGTCGATGCCGAAAATATGGCAATAAAAAATAAAAATAACTAAACCTATTGCTTAAAATTAAACTTAATTACTTAATTAAAATAAAAATTAAAGATAAAAAATGGGTTTTAGCTTTAACCTGCTCAGTCGAATTCTCCGGCTCCGCTCTCGCCGGGCTTCTCTGGCATCTTTGGTGCACCAGTGGTCTTTGCCGCCGCAATCACATCGTCGATCCTCAATATCATGGAGCTTGCCTCGGTAGCAGATTTGATCGCCTGAAGCTTCACAGCCAAAGGCTCGACAACACCAACATCCAACATGTTCGCGGTCTTACCCTCCAGGACGTTTACGCCAGCCCAGATCTCGCCCCTCTCGTGAAGCGACCTCAGTTCCACGAGTATGTCTATTGGGTCAAGTCCGCCGTTCTCAGCCAACGTCCTGGGTATCGCCTCTAGGCTGTCTGCGAAAGCCTCGATCGCCAACTGCTCTCTGCCGCCGACGCTAGCTGCGTACTCCCTCAAAGCCTTTGCGGCCTCAAGCTCTGGGGCGCCTCCGCCAGCCACAATCCTCCCGTCTTCCACCACGTCCGCGACTGCGCAGAGTGCGTCATGTAGGGTCCTCTCAGCCTCGTCAACGACGCGCTGCAGTCCCCCCCTTATCAGTATGCTCACGGCCTTCGGGTTCTTGCAGCCCTCGACGAAGGTCAGTTTGTCCTCTCCATACTTCTTCTCCTCGACTATCTTTGCAGAGCCCAAGTCTGCAGGGGTCAGGTCGTCTAGGTTGGTGACTATCCTTGCACCAGTGGCCCTCGCCAGCTTCTCCATATCTGATTTCTTCACCCTCCTCAGCGCCACTATGCCCTCCTTTGCCAAGTAGTGCTGGGCAATGTCGTCTATGCCCTTCTGGCAGAAGACAACGTTTGCGCCCGTCGCCTTTATCTTGTTCACCATCTCCTTCAGCATTCTGCCCTCTTCTTCTATGAAAGCCTTCATCTGAGTCGGGTCCGTGATCCTTATCTCAGCGTCAAACTCAGTCTTCTCGATCTCGAGCGGCGCGTCGATCAGCGCTATCTTGGCATCCTCTACCTTCTTTGGCATTGCCGGGTGGACTATCTCTTTGTCGACTATGACCCCGTATACCAGCGTGCTGTCGGTCACGCTCCCGCCCTGCTTCTTCACGACCTGGATGTAATCGATGTCTGCGACGTACTTGTCACCGCGCTTCTCGGCGACCTGCTTGACAGCCTTCACAGCCATCTCTGCAAAGTAGTCCTGAATTCCAACAGATGCCTTGCTGTTCATCGCCGTGTAGGCTATCTTCTTTAGCGTCTTTTCATCATTAATGTCTATTGGTATGGCTATCTTCGAGAGCGTCTCGACGGCCTTCTCCGTAGCCTTCTTGTACCCCTGAACTATGAGGGTGGGGTGTATGTTCTTCTCAATGAGCTCCTCGGCTCTCTTCAGGAGCTCGCCCGTAAGGACAACCGATGTAGTAGTGCCGTCGCCGACCTCCTCGTCCTGGGTCTTGGAGACCTCGACCATCATCTTCGCGGCTGGGTGCTGCACCTCGATCTCTCCGAGAATTGTGGCACCATCGTTGGTGACAGTCACGTCCCCCAGAGTGTCGACCAGCATCTTGTCCATTCCCTTTGGCCCAAGGGTGGTCCTAACAGCCTCGGCGACCGCCCTCGCAGCCATCATATTTACTCTCTGCGCGTCCCTTCCTTGCGTGCGCTGAGTCCCTTCTTTCAATATTAAAACCGGAACACCACCAAGTTGAGCAGCTGCCATAGAATTCACCACAACTAAATTTCAAAAAGAAAGAACTACCACTTCTATATATACATTTCTATCATGGGGCTGGGGGGTC
>CAZZJY010000054.1:0-17256 GCA_964654895.1 uncultured Nitrososphaerota archaeon | reverse complement strand
GAGTGTTGGGGATGGAATGGCAAGTCTGGCCCCAGCAACGGGTTTTTCCTCGCAGTTGAGCGCGGCTTTGGTTGTGCACTTGTTCACGCAGGTAGGGATCCCAGTCTCGATTAGCCACTCAGTGATAGGAGGGGTGCTGGGCGGGGGGCTAGGGAAAGGTTTGCATGCGTTAGAAAAGGGATTATTGGCAAGGCTTGCAATTTTATGGACATTGGTGCCTGGATTCTCCCTGGTAATAGCATGGATAATGCACGGCGCCATTTTGGGTTGAGAGGACAGGACGCTTAGAGGAGGTAGTTAGCATTGGATAGAGCCAATGAGATCGCCTTGGATCCGCCGTCTAGTATATAGTTTCCATGTCCAGGAAGGAGAGACTTCACTTCGAGGGCTGACAGATATTTTAGTGAAGCTTTCATGTCAGAGTCGCTACCACCGGCGAGGTCTGTTCTGCCAAAATATCCATCTGCAAATACCGTGTCTCCACTTATGAGAAGGCGCTCTCCCTCCGAATAGTAACATGTGCTACCCGGGGTATGTCCAGGTGTAGGTAAAGCTTTTAGACCCATTTTCTCGAGGAGTTGGATACCTTCGGATATATCAGAAACTTCGCGGGGACCTAGGTAGCTTTCAAGCAGACTACGATCCTTTTGGTTGATGAATGCCTTTATGTTCGTGCCCAATAGAGAGACCAGCCCAGTTACATGGTCATAGTGACCGTGTGTTAAAAAAACACCCAGTATGCGATCTTTCTCTATCCCAGCACTTATTAGAAAAGATAGCAGATCAGGGTGACCGCTGGCATCGAATATGCAGTACCCCTCCAAAGATTTGAGGACATAAACATTCGAGGAAAGCCCTACGCCCTCAAAGGATTCCTCATGGATAACAATAAACCTCCCAAATTGGGAGAGGACAGGTTCAGAGCTCAGCCCTTAGTCACCCCTACTGGCACCATCCTTGCAACCAGCATGGCTATGCCCAACTGGTGAGATACCTCAGCAACTTTGTCCACGTCCTTGTAAGCACCTGGGGCCTCCTCGGCAATCACGCGAATGTTTGCAGCTCTCAAGTGTATGCCTTTGTTCTCCAGTTCACGCTTGACGTCACTTCCCCAGTATTTCTTTATTGCAGCCTCCCTGCTGAGATATCTCCCAGCACCATGGGCAGTTGAGCCCCAACTTAGTTCCAGTGACATTGGAGCCCCGACTAGCAAGTATGACGCAGTCCCCATGCTGCCAGGGATTATTACAGGCTGTCCGATGTTCTGGTACTCCTGCGGAATTTCAGGGCGACCAGCGGGAAAAGCCCTTGTGGCACCCTTCCTGTGAACGTAGAGTATGCGCTTTTTCCCGTCATAAACATGCTCCTCCCGCTTCGCTAAGTTATGTGCTACATCATAAAGCAGGCGCATGCCAAGCCTCTCGGGATCACTTTTGAAGACCTTTTGAAAGGCCTCTCTAGTCCAGTGTGTTATGCATTGCCTGTTTGCCCAAGCATAATTACAGGCCGCGGACATGGCCGCAAAGTAATCCTTAGCCTCGGGGCTCTCTGCCGGTGCACATGCCAGTTCTCTATCAGGGATTTTTATTTTGTACTTGGCAACGGCATGCTCCATTACATGGAGGTAGTCGCTACAGACCTGATGACCTAGACCTCGGCTTCCAGAATGGATCATTACCACGACCTGACCCTCGTGCTCAATTCCGAAAGTCTTTGCCGCGCGTTGATCGAATATCTTGTCTACCATTTGAACTTCGAGGAAATGGTTTCCGCTCCCGAGGGTGCCGAGCTGGCTTGCTCCCCTCGATTTTGCATTTGATGATACTTTAGAATGGTCTGCAGTCTTCATGCAGCCCCCCTCTTCGCACCTTCGGGCATCCTCGTCCCACCCGTAACCTTTTTGGATGGCCCATTCCACGCCCATATCCAAGACGCGGTCTTGTTGGGTCGGATCCAACCTTATTCCACCTTTGCTTCCAAGGCCTGATGGCACAAGGTCGAAAAGGGTATCTACAAGTTTCGAGAGCTGAGGGCGCACATCGCGTATTTCTAAGTTCGTCAGAACAAGTCGCACTCCACAGTTTATGTCGTACCCTACCCCTCCAGGCGAGATAACACCACTCTCGGCATCAAAAGCAGCGACGCCACCAATAGGAAAGCCGTATCCCTGATGACCGTCGGGCATGGTTATCGAAAATTTTAGTATGCCCGGGAGTTGAGCGACGTTAACGCATTGTTGCAACGTGAGGTCCTGTTTCATCTTATCTAATAGCGACTCGTCAGCGTATATCCTACAGGGAACATTCATGTTAGGATTAAAACTCTTTGGGATCTCCCATATGTGATCCCCTATTTTTTTGAGCGGGATGTTTGTGGATGTCATTACTAATCACCAACCTATCTCACAAAACAGACAAACAGATGGATAGAGCGCATTATGAAAGGCGCCTTTGTGTACTATCATATACAAATCGAGTCATTTAAATTTAATGAGAAAGTAAGAAAAAGCACTCTTCCTTATAATTTAAGGGGTGTTATGGTTGGTTTATCACTACTTGGATCATCCATCAGACGTGTATATCCATGTTATATCCCAAACCTTGGAGGAGTTATTTGAGGAAGCCGCTAAGGCGACTTTCGAGGTTATGTTAGATACAGATTCAGTCAGGGAGAACGAGGTTCTGGAGATCGAGGTGCTAGCAAAGGACCTAGAACAACTCCTCTACATGTGGATTGATCATCTGCTGTTGATATTTGACTCCAAGAGTTTCGCAGTAGCAAAGGCAAGAGTAGATGCCATAACAAAAGTCGAAGGAGAAACACCTTTCCTGCTTAAAGCGAAAATTTTTGGAGAGGAGTATGACCCCAAGAGGCATGGACAGAAGGTTGGGGTAAAGGCAATGACATATTCGCTGATGAGGATCTCTCAGGTTGGAGAAAAGTGGGAGGCGTATTTTGTATTGGATATTTAGCCAGCAAAAGATATTTAATGCCGAGGGCTCCCAAAACATAATGATGATTCTGTTAGAGGGTGTTATCCCCTATTAGAGCCCATGAGCCGGGGTGGCTGAGCGGTTAAGGCGCCGGCCTCGAGATCTCAAAAAGGGACAGGTGAGCCGGTTCCCCTTCTGGGGAGCAAGGGTTCGAATCCCTTCCCCGGCGCTCACATACTCAGAACAAGTCGCCCACGGGCTACCCGAACAATTGAGAATGTTAGAACCTAGTGTGCACAACGTCATCTTTTTTTAAATCACGTCGATAGAGGTTGCATACTATATTATACTTGTATTTTATTGGAGAAGAGTATTTGAAAAATGCAGAATAGACACCAAAAAGGTTAGATGTCAGAATTAAGTTTTAAACGAGTTCTATCTCTATAAAAACATCATCAGGTACCTGAATGCGCATCATCTGCCGCATTGTTCTATCGTCAGCGTCGATATCAATCAAGCGTTTGTGGATCCGCATCTCCCACTTGTCCCAAGTTTTGGTTCCTTCCCCCGCTGGAGATTTCATTGTTGGGACTAACAGTCTCTTTGTGGGAAGCGGGACTGGCCCCGCCATTCTAACCCCAGTCTTTTCAACGATCTTCTTTATCTGGGCGCAGACGTCGTCAAGCTTTCTATGGTCCGTACTGCTGAGCATTATCCTTGCTTTTTGTGGCATAAATAATACACCATAAAAAAGGGGGGATTATTTGGCTAATGTAGCCGGTTTGATCTCAGTTACAACGCCAGCAGCGATAGTTCTGCCCATATCTCTGAGAGCGAATCTACCTAATGGTGGAAGGTCATTGTATAGCTCGATCGCGAGCGGTTTTGTGGGTTTAAAGGTCACGATGGCGCTATCGCCCTGCTTCAGGAAGCTTGGCTTCTCCTCGATGACAGCACCAGTCTTGGGGTCGATCTTCTTTTCAAGTTCCAAGAATGTTGTAGCCACTGTAGCGGTGTGGACGTGAAGAACTGGTGTGTAACCGGCCGCTATGGCAGTTGGATGGTACAAAACGAAGATTCTGCCTTTGAAAGTCTCTGCCACGGTCGGCGGTTTTGAGACCTCGCCACAGACATCGCCCCTGTGAATATCAGTCTTTCCAACACCTTTTACGTTGAAGCCAATGTTGTCACCGGGCACAGCCTCCTCGATCTTCATGTGGTGAGTCTCGATGGATTTGACCTCACCGGTCTTATTTGCAGGCATGAAGATAACGTTCATGCCAACTTTCATTACACCGGTCTCTACCCTCCCCACAGGCACTGTACCCACGCCCGTGATTGTGTAAACGTCCTGTATGGGAACCCTGAGTGGTTTTGCAATTGGTTTCTCAGGTGGCACAAAAGTGTCGAGCGCTTCAAAAAGGGTGGGACCCTTATACCATGGAGTGTTGGGGCTGTGTTTAATTATGTTGTCACCCTTCCAGCCAGAGATGGGTATCGCCAGGATCTTGGATGTGTCGTAGCCTATCATCTTCAAGAACTTGAAGACGCCATCTTTTACTTCGTTGTATCTTTGTTCGCTGTAGTTGACGGTCTGATCGTCCATCTTGTTTATGGCGACCACGACTTGGTTCACGCCGAGAGTCTTTGCCAAGAAGGCGTGTTCCCTAGTTTGACCGCCGGGACCCATACCTGCCTCATACTCACCTTTCTTTGCCGAAACCACGAGAATAGCACAGTCTGCTTGTGAAGCGCCAGTAATCATGTTCTTTACGAAGTCTCTGTGCCCAGGAGCGTCAATGATAGTGAAGAAGTACTTCGGAGTTTCGAATTTCCAGAATGATAGGTCGATGGTCATGTCTCGCTCTCTTTCTTCTTTTAGCTTGTCTCCGAGCCAAGCGAACTTCGCAAATTCTTTTCCTGTCTTTTTCGCTTCCTCTTCCAGGGCGGCCAAATAACGATCATCAAGTCCGCCTGCTAGGAAGAGGAGGTGACCCACAAGCGTACTCTTGCCGTTGTCTACGTGTCCCATTACAAGCAGATTCAAATGCTCTTTCTTCTGGGATGACATTTAATCTCGCCTCTTAATTGTCTGTTGAAGTTAGAGAATAGCCAGTCATATATAAAGTTTAGTCGGTTATGTATGGATCTTTATTGAGTGGTAGTGAAAAAGGAACAGAATGAGCCCCATTAGACATTGTCTGACAGAAAATGGATGTGCCGAATTTTGTTATGGTAAACTTTAGAGCAGTTTTGTAATTGCAATGACGCTCTAGTTTTTATCTGGCAGATATGGCGATGCGTTCGATCTCTTCCCTCTTCTGGACGGCGTAGCTCTTTGGATCGTTGCTAGCAGCCATTACAATCTCATCTGCTAGACATTCTTCAATTGGTTTGTTACTGCCAAAGGCAGAATTTCTTGCAGCATCAGTTATAAACCTGAGTGCCAGGTCCACCCTACGCTGTGGAGAGGAGTCGACTGACTGAGGGTAGGTCACTCCACCGTAACTGATTCGAGTGACTTCTTCTCTTGGGGCAGAGTTTTCTATTGCCCTAACTAAGACTTGAACTGGATTTTCCCCTGTCTTCAAGTAAACTAGTTCAAGTGCATTGTCGACAATACTCAAGGCAAGGGCCTTCTTTCCTCCATTCTTCCCTGGGCGCATTATCCTGTTTGCGAGGCGTTCGACGATGTTTATCTTGGCCTTCCCGAAACGTTTGTGTTCATGCCTGCCGCTGGAGTGAGGGACAAGCACCGGGCTAAGAGAAATGTAAGCCTTAAGACCCAAGTCTCTTATTTGGACGTTAGACGTGTCCCATTTTCCGAATAGTTTTATCTCTGACAAAGCCTTCACCTCACCGGCTTCTGCTTCTTTCCAGTCATCAAAGCACTCAAGGACACGCCATTTATTTTTACCACCTTCCATCTCACTCCGGGGAGATCGCCGATCGCTTTACCCATAGGCCCGCCTATTCCCTCGACGATCACTTCGTCATGTTCATCAACGAAGTTGAGGGCTCCATCCCCAGGCAGAAAAGCAGTGATCTGTTTACCATTCTTAATGAGCTGAACTCTGACACATTTCCTCACGGCACTATTTGGCTGTCTGCTCTCCACACCAACTTTTTCGAGTACAATGCCCCTCGCCTGCGGAGCACCTTCTAGAGGGTCAGCTTTCTCATCAAGCCTCAAAGCCCTTCTTTTGAACTGCCGTAGGCTCCAGCGGAACTTCTTCCTCTTATTGGCCAGTTTTCTCCCTGCGAGGAGCCCCTTTGGTGATTTTGAACCTGCCATGCGATACACCCAGTGCGGTCTTGGTAAAAGATTCACAATTATTTAACTTTGTCGGAAGGGGACTCTCAAAGTATTACAACATTGCTGATGTCAAAATGTCGCTTCATGAGGAGTCTTGTCTTGGCTATGTTTCGACCATTCCTACCTATAGCAATGCCCTTATCTTTTGGATCGACAGTCACCTGGGCTACAGTGTTTCCTTCAGAATTCCTGGTGATCTTTATGCCCCTGACTTTCGCAGGCGCAAGTATGTTCTTCAAAAATTCTTCTGGGGAGTCCGCGTGCTCAACAATCTCAACGTTCCTGCCTATTACTTTTCTAGCCCTCTCAATATTGACTCCATTCTTACCGATTGCCAAACCCATATCGCCTGGGCGGATTACAAAAATAATTCTGTTACCTTCAGGCTCCAATACACAATCTTTTGCTATCGCCCCTGTCAAATTTTCAAGCAGGGCGATGTAGCGCATCTCGTCTGCGGTGAGTCTTATGTTTGGGAAGACTCATCCCCCCTTCAACTGAAGGATAGAAGACTCGCCAGGGTCGATTATGGCAATAGTGGTCACTGGATAGGGCTTCCCACAGACACCGCCCAGATCCCAACTCGAGCCAGGGAAGATATACAAAGGTACTTCCGTCCCCGCAGCCTGTTTTATCCGTGATGAGAGGCTCTCAGGAGTGTTTGATGCCATCACGATCAATTTAGCTTTTTTCCTGTTTAAAGCTTTAAGGCTCACTTTGTATCCGATCTCAACTTTTCCTGTGCTGATGGCGACTTTCAGTTCCTTTGACAGATCCATCTTTAGGCACCTTCCTTGGGGAATCGCATGAAGAGCTCGACTACCCCTGTCCCTAAGGGTATTGATTGCCCGACTATAACGTTTTCAGTCACGCCCTCCAATGCATCCTCTTCTCCATGTGACGCCGCATCTAATAAATGCTTTACGGTCACCTCGAATGCGGCTCTTGCCAAGACACTCGATTTTTCACCGCTAACTCCGTGGCGGCCTATTTGCCTTATTTTGCCGGTACATGTCATGAGGTCCGCGATCAGTATTACATGGCGCATGTCTACGTCAAGACCCTGTTGATCGAGAACCTGAAATGCTTCTTTTATTATCGCGGATCTCGCTGCCTCTATGCCAAGGACCTCAGCTATCTCGGAGATGTTGTTTGTGTAGACCTTGTGTGGATCTATCCCCTTGACTTGGAGGACCGCAGAAAGGTTTGAGCCGTCGGTGTGTAGGACGTATTCATCTCCCTCTTTTTGGACCAAGACCCTCTTTATCCCCTTTATGCCCTTTAGTCGGAGGTCCAAGATCCTCTCCCTAAGTCTCTTTATCTTCTCTGGTGATGTTGCAGTTGGTGTGATTATTATGTTGTTCCCCTCAATCTCCACTTTCCCTACCTTGAGACGCTCGAGTGCCCTCGCCACGTATTCTAACTCTATGCCTTTGTCCTGCGCTATTTCTTCATCAATTTCAATTATGAAGGAGGAGTTCACCATGTCGTATTCTATGCTCTTCGCTATGTTCTCTATAGCTATGCGCTCAATTCTAGATGCAACTTCCTTTGCCTTTTCCAGGCTGTACTTGTGATCCTCGTCGAGCCTTATGGTCATGGTTGGCGTGGAGGGGGTTCTTCTGGCATCAACTATTTCTATGAGTCGCGGTAGTCCGAGCGTTACATTGAGCTCCCTAACACCCGCATAGTGGAATGTTCGCAGGGTCATTTGTGTCCCAGGCTCGCCTACAGATTGGGCGGCTACCGTCCCTGCAGCCTCACCTGGCTCGACTAAGGCGCGTATATAAGCCCTATTTACCTCTTCTACGACTTTTCTCATCTGTTCTTCGTTTAGATCAACCTTATAGAGCTTCTCCCTGAGTTCATTTATGAGACTCTCAGGAAGTTTCTCTACATATTCACTGAGCAATTTATTTATGAGTGAGAGCTTTTGGTCTTCCTTTTCGGCTTGTGCCTTAGCTTTCTTGTTCGCCATATTATATCACACCAGCTCCTACAACTTTTTCAATGATCTTATCGACATTAACCGCCTTTCCATGGTCGCTTTTGGCAGGATCGACACCGTCTTCGCCGTACTTGAACTGGATGATAGAACCATCGGTAGCCCGCACTGTTCCATCGTACTCGACTCTTATATCCTGTAAAGCGTTGATTAGTCTGCGCTGCATATAGCCGCTCTGGCTAGTTCTTACAGCTGTGTCAACTAGACCCTCCCTGCCGCCCATGGCATGGAAGAAGAACTCAATTGGATTAAGACGATCCTTATAACTGCTGTATACGAACCCATGAGCTCTAGCACCCAAGTCCCCAGGCTTAAAGTGAGGCAAGGTCCTGTTCTGGTAACCCCTGTTGATCCTTTCCCCTCTGACAGACTGCTGACCAACGCAGGCCACCATGTGTGCCAAGTTCATGAGGCTACCTCTTGCGCCAGTCCTGGCCATCAGTAAGGCAGAGTTTGTCTCTTTTAGGTATTGGCTTGCGATCTCTCCTGCCTTCTCTCTTGCCTCCTCAAGTTCTTGCATGATCTTTGTCTCCAACGTCTCTTCTAAGGTCCTACCTGGAAGTCGCTCCAGTAACCCCTCGTTGTATATTTCGATTAATTTGGCGGTCTTCTGCTCCGCTTCTTCAACAACCATCCTTATCTTCTCTTTAGCCTCCCTGGGCAGTTCCTCCTCATCCAGTCCAATTGTGAGGCCCCTGCTATCAATGTAAGAAAGGAAGAGTTTGAATGCCTTATCAATGAAAATTCTCCCCATATCTGTTCCATAGTCCTTGACGAGCCTGTGTAGGACGCTCTCAGGCTGCCCAGCACCAATAGCTTTTTTATCAAGGACACCAGATATCAGAATGCCATTCCTTATCACTACATAGGCATCGTTAGGGCATTCTTCTTTCTTGCACTGTCCGCACTTTTGGCATATGTTTGCTCGAAGTGTGTAATTGAAATCTTTAGGGAAGAAGAGGCTCACAAGCTGCTTTCCTGTCCACATCTCCTCTGGCTCTTTAATGGCAGGAGGGGGCAACTCCCCATCATGACCTGCGCTTATCAGTAGCTGGGAAGCTTCCTCCCTGTTGAGGAGGGTGGTCTTCTTTGTAAGCATGTATGCTCCTGAGATGTAGTCCTGTATGGCACCCATTATAGGACCGCCGTATCTGGGGGAGAGGATCTGTTCCTGGACAAGCATCAACACCAGTGCCTCCGCCCTAGCCTCTTCGCTCTGGGGCACGTGGAGGTTCATCTCATCGCCATCAAAGTCTGCATTATAAGGCGGGCACACGCAGAGGTTCAGCCGGAAGGTCTTGTAGGGGAGTACTCTGACCCGGTGAGCCATGATGGACATCCTGTGAAGCGACGGTTGCCTATTGAAAAGCACCACGTCGCCGTCCTTTATGTGCCGCTCGACGATGTAGCCGACCTCAACAGAGTCGGCGATGGTTTTTCTGTCCTTCGGAAATCTTAGGTCGATCCTTCTTCCGTCCGGTCTTATTATGTAATTTGCGCCTGGATGGTTGTCTGGACCGTTCTCGATGAGCTTCTTCATCTCCTCAATGTTGAATTTGTTTACCCTTTCAGGAATCGTTAATAGCTTGGCGACTTCTATTGGAACGCCAACCTCGTTCATGCTGATAAGTGGATCGGGAGAGATTACAGTCCTCGCCGAGAAGTCCACCCTCTTTCCTGAGAGGTTTGAACGGAACCTTCCCTCTTTCCCCTTGAGCCTCTGGGCTAACGTTCTGAGCGGGCGTCCTGACCTATGCCTGGCGGGCGGTATTCCCGATGTTTCGTTGTCAAAGTAAGTTGTGACGTGGTACTGAAGGAGCTCCCAGAGGTCCTCTATTATAAGCTGGGGGGCTCCAGCATCGATGTTTTCCTTCAGGCGCTCGTTTATTCGGATTATGTCAACTAATTTGTGTGTCAGATCGTCCTCAGATCTGACCCCTGACTCCAGCGTGATAGAGGGTCTAACGGAGGAGGGGGGGACTGGAAGGACGGTAAGCACCATCCATTCTGGCCTGGCCATCTGTGGATCTAGTCCAAGAAGGGCTGCGTCGGCGTCCGTGATGCGCTCCAGCCTAGCTCTTATCTCGCTTGGGGCTAGTTTTACATTACCCTCTGGATGTTCCTCGTAGTAGGTTGTGGGCTTCTCAAACTTTATCTTGAACTGCTCTCGACCACAGTACGGGCATTCTTGAAGCTTGCTCGCCTTCTTCATAATCTTCTCGGCGAGCTTATATCTGAGCTGCGGCCAGCGCCGTCTATACTTTTCCATCAGTTGAACATACTTGTTGTAGTCTTCCTTCTTAAGCAGGATCCTCCCGCAGTTCCAGCATGTTGCTCTCAGCGTGAGATATACGGTCTTCGCGAATCCCGGATGCACTACTGGTCTTGCTAGCTCTATATGTCCGAAGTGACCCGGACATTGTCCTACTCTATTTCCGCAGGTCTGGCATTTTTGTCCAGGCTCTATTGTGCCAAGCCTTCTGTCCATTAAACCTGCGTCAATCGGGACTCCGTCTTCGTCGTAAGTGTCAGCAGTTATTATATTCACAACAGACATCTTTCGGATCTCTTCTGGAGAGAGGAGACCGAATCTGATCGACTTTATGGATTTAGCGATCTCATTGACAGACATAATCTCACACCCTCTCTGCAAGTCTTAATCTCGGGGCAATCCCCAAGCTCATGAGCTCCTGAAGTAGGAGCTTGAATGCGTAAGACATCACAACCCGTGTTATCTTGGCCTTTTCACCGCAGACAGGGCATATGTACCTGTCCTTGATCCTATCGTAATAGGATATCAAGCCGCAATCCTCGCATATGTACACTACTGTTCTATCAGATTCGTCGAGCAGCCTCTCTTTGAGGAGCATCGCGGCCCCATGACCGATAAGACAGTCCCTCTCCATTTCTCCAAACCTGAGACCCCCCTCTCTTGCCCTTCCCTCAGTAGGTTGCCTTGTGAGAATTTGGACAGGACCCCTGGCTCTAGCGTGCATCTTGTCCGAGACCATGTGATGTAGTTTCAGGTAATATGCTATACCTATGAATACCTCGGCCTCAAGCACCCTCCCTGTGCGGCCGTCGTACATGATCTCTTTGCCTGTAGGCTTGAAGCCAGCTTTCTCCAATAAGGTGCGCATCTTGTTTTCGTCTGCGCCGCAGAAGGCGGTCCCTTCCTGGGGTTCGCCGGAGACGGCGTAAGCCTTTCCAGCTAGTATCTCCAATAGTTGACCCAACGTCATTCTTGAAGGTATGGCGTGCGGGTTAATGATGAGATCTGGCACAATTCCCTCCTCTGTGTAAGGCATATCATATTGTGGGACTAGCATGCCAACGACGCCCTTCTGCCCATGTCTAGATGCAAATTTGTCGCCTAGTTCCGGTATGCGCTCATTTCTGACCCTTATCTTCACAAGTTTATTGCCATCGGAGGACTCGGTTATAAGGACTAGATCTACTATCCCATCCTCACCCGCCCTCATGGATACGGAGGTCTCGCGCCTTGTGGGACCAGCGGTTTCGAACTCACGATACTCTTCAAGGAACCTAGGCGGGCTGGTCTTCCCAATAAGCACGTCTCCTCCTTGCACTATAGATTCGGGTTCGATTATTCCATCGTCACCCAAATATCGGTATGACTCGGGTGTACGGTAGCCCCTAACGTTGGGCGAGGGGATCTCGATCTTGTCCTCCTGCCCGCCTGGGTACCGCCGCTCCTCGGTCTCATAGCATCTAAAGAATGAGGAACGACCTAAACCTCTTTCAACAGAGGATTTATTCATTATTAGTGCATCCTCAATGTTGTAGCCGGAGTAGGAGAGGACTGCAACTACAAAGTTTTGACCTGCAGGGCGTCTGTCCAGCTCGAGGATCTTGGCAGGCTTTGTATTAACAAGTGGCTTCTGTGGGTAGTGTAGCAAGTGACCGCGAGTATCCAGTCGCTTGGAGAAATTAGCAACGTAGAACCCCAGTGCTTGCTTTACCATCGCGGAACCGTATGTATTTCTTGGGGATTGGTTTGCTTCCAAGAATGGGATCATAGAAGCACTTATGCCGAGTATAGTGGATGGCACAATCTCCATGTGGGTGTGTTCCTTTGTCAATTCCTCAGGCGTGAGCGAGATGTAGGCGTTCTCTTCTTCCTCAGCGTCCAAATACTCTACAATACTTTGAAGTATGAGGTCGTTCCAGGTCCACTCTCCTGAGAGAAGTTTTTCAACATGGTCTTTTGTCAGGCGGGGAACGCCGTTGTCGACAATTATGAGGGGGCGCCTCACCCTTCCGGCATCGCAGTTGACATAGACTTCTTGTATCATTCCATAATTATAATAAGCGACGTTAACCTCATGGTGGATCCTTCCACGCCTTCTTAACTTTCTGAGCTCCGCGACCAGAAGGTCGGGCTTCTGGTGAATCCCAATAAGACGACCATTAAGTATAACCTTGGCCCCTGTTAGACTTTTCTTCCTAGCAGATTCGATGGGCTCGGTCTCGAGTTCATAAAGGAGCTCTTCTATCGGGCGTTCATCTATGCCCACAGATATAAATGACATTAAAGCCAGGTTCTTGACCAAGCCGCAGTTAGGACCTTCAGGGGTTTCGCTCGGGCAGAGTCGGCCCCACTGGGTTGAGTGGAGATCCCTGGCCTCGAAATGGGGTTGGCTTCTGCTAAGAGGGGAGATTATCCTCCTCAAATGCCCAACTGTCGATAAGTAGTTTGTTCGGTCCAGTAACTGGCTTACTCCAGCTTTTCCGCCTACCCAATTGCCTGTAGCCAAGGCGTGCCTCATCCGCTCCGTGATGACGTCCGCCCTGACCAGCGTGGGTATGGAGACCTTCCTGCTCCGGCTCTTTGCCCTCTCCAGTTGGTATTTGAGGTCACGGCAGAAGCTCTTGAAGGCAACGCGAAATAGGCTTGCCAAGAGGTCTCCTGCGAGCTTTAAACGTTTGTTTGCATAGTGGTCCTTGTCGTCAGGTTTGCGACGACCAAGGGAGAGTTCGATGAGCTTTTCAGCCATCTGCCCGAGGTATAGGGCTTTCTTCTTACGGTCTTCCTTTCCCGTCCCAAGATGCGGGAGGAGGTACTTGTCGAGTATTTGTTCAGCCCTCTGGATCCTAAAGTCGCGCGTCTGTCCTATGGCGACCCTGTTGCCAATGTAGTCAAGTGCATCGTCTACAGTGTTTATTTCCATCCCTGCCTCTAATGTGGGTATAAGGGACTTCTGGATCTCGGGGTCGCTCGAGACAAATTCAACGATCTCTTTATCAGAAGCGATACCCAGGGCACGCATTATTATAGATAAGGAGATTCTGCCAGGGATTGATGGGAAAGATACCTGTAGATCACCGCCCTTCATGCGCTCAATTGTGACCGGAACTCTAAAGCCGGATGTTGCCGAGAACACTTTGGCAATATGGGTCACTGGAGAGGTGCCTTCCATCACATCTACTAATATCCTGTTCACTGCAAGATCTTCTTGGATAACAACTACCCTTTCTGACCCATTGACTATGAAATAACCGCCAGGATCTTCCGGATCTTCGCCAGATTCTATGAGCTCCTCTTTAGTCATTTTGGACAGAACACAGGGAGTAGACTTCACCATTATTGGGAGCTTGCCGATGTAAACCTCCTGCTCCTCTTCCTCAATGCCGTTCTCAACTGGCGTGACCTTGAGGTACATGGAGGAGGCATATGTCAGATTCCTCTGTCGGGACTCCATCGGCGTTATCTCTTTCTCTGACCCGTCAGCCTCATGAATCGTGGGAGGTTTTAACGTGAGTTTTCCCAATTTGATTTTGTACCCAGGTAGGTCAGTTTCTATGACCCCCTGCTCGTTTACGATCTCTTGGATCTTATTCTTGACAAAATCGTCGAAAGAATCAAGGTGTTGCCTAACAACACCCTTTTCTTTGAAGAAGCTCTCTACTAGAACCCATCTATCTTCAATTGTTAACCTATTCAATTAAATCACCCTGGAACCACATACCTATAAGCTATTGACTTCCCAGCAACCTCGCTGTTGCGCTCTATTTTTAAGACGTCGCCTGGCTTGGCACCTAAGACTTTGCATATGGGGTCGCTTTTTCTTATCCAAGGCAAGTGCTCCTTCCTTATGCCATAGGTCTGCCTTAGGACCTCAACCTCTTCTTTTGAGAGTATTGTGAACTTCGGAACAAGCTCATGTTTAAGAATATCGAACTTAACCAATAACACCCCACCATTATCCAAATAAAAGATATGCCCAAGCCGAGCAATAAGTTGGAAAATGTGCTTATTTATAAAGTTTCCTATTATTCGGGGGGGTGGTCCCGCCCGCCGGATTTGAACCAGCGACCACCCGGTCAATGCCCAGCTGACGCAGGCGCATCACCCGCCAAATGGCGAACTTGCCTGCGCGACCACCGGTCTACAGCCGGGCGCTCTACCACTGAGCTAGGGCGGGCCATTGGGGAAAGGTTCTAAGATCTGCTAAAACTTGATGGTTCTTATAAGTTTTTTCCGAATAATAAAAGGGCATTGAGTTATTCAGGGTCGTATGCCAATAGTTACAGGAATGGAGAGCATTTGCCCGTCTCTGATGATTGTTAGCTCGACGGACTGCCCTGGAACAGTCTCCCTCTCCAAATATGATGAAAGGTCTTCCATTGTCTTAATTGTGTGCTGATCGACGGCCAAGATCAGGTCCCCACCGACATAAATTTGCCTTCCGGCCAATGTAACGACTTTTGTGCCCCCCTTCAACCCAGCTCTCTCTGCAGGACTGTTCTTAGCCACAGATTGAATCAGGACGCCATATGTATAATTCAGACCAACGGTCTTTGCTACAAGGTAGTCAACGGTGAGACCGTTGATGCCCAAGTATGGGTGATCATACTTTCCTTTCTCGACGAGATCCTTGAACTCCCTGATCAGTGTGTCTGATGGGACCGCAAATCCTACGTTCTGGGATCCAGCTATTATGGCAGTGGTTATGCCAACTACCCTTCCACTTGAGTCCAAGAGGGGTCCGCCCGAATTTCCCGGGTTTATTGGGGTACTTATTTGAATCACATCTGCAATGAGATATCCTGAGGCGGTCTCGGTCTGTATGGCTCTGCCCAGCTGGCTGACTATACCTGATGTGAGGGTTGATTGGAGACCATAAGGGTTGCCTATAGCCACAACAAGATCTCCCACACGAAGACTAGATGAAGAGGCGACAGGTATGGGTACAAGTTTGTTTTGTGGAGCCACGGATCTAAGGATTGCAAGATCACTGTACTTGTCCTTCCCCAAAACTTCAAAAGGGTATGCTTCGCCGTCTAAGAAAGTGACTGACCCTTGAATCATATTTTCTACAACGTGATAGTTGGTAACGATCAACGGTGTTCCGGTAAGGTTTACGACGAAACCAGAACCAAGGACTTCTTGATATGTTGTGCCAAAAAGATCGCTCACAGGCATAAGCCCTTTTATCATCACCACCGAGGCTTTTACAGAATCGTAAAGATCAAAAAGGGAAGGGCTTGCCAGTGTTACGTTATTTTGTTGAAGGGTCAAGAGGGAGGTCTGGAGGGCATTGAGTTTGGACTCCAAAGAGGAGATCTTATTCTGTAAGGATTCAACCTTTGTCATTAATGATGAGGAGCTGTATAGTGAGAGCGAGTAGCCGATATATGCCCCTGCTATGAAGATTATCAGAAATAACGCTGCGATGTTGTATGGGTTTTCCCTGTTCATAATATGCCCCTCCAAATAACACTCAATTAAAGTTGTGAAAGGTGCATCTTATAAAACATTCACGTTTGAATGGTGTTGCGGATTTGCCAAATTTGGGGGACCACTTATAATTGTGTGTTACTTGCGCCTGAGATGTGGAATATGTGCCCCTATAATTTTAAATCAGAAGGAGCGGTCACATATTGAGAAAGAAATTCCGATAAAGTTAAATAAATAAGAGTTGAAAATCTCGGTGAGCCCCGATAGTATAGTCCGGTCTAGAATACTGGCCTGTCGAGCCAGTGACCCGGGTTCAAATCCCGGTCGGGGCGCCACCATCTTCTTGGAACTACTAATTCCAGCAACATTTGACAATCAAAGATAACTTCTGGGCATTGACCTTAAGGCCTTATTGAAGGCGTTTATAGCCTCGTCGGTCAGACCAACAAGAAATATCTTCTTTAAACTGGTTTTGCCCATAGACAGGAATTGATGAATGGCGGAGAGCATCGCCTTTGCTGATTCCTCCACAGTAAGACCACCCACACCAGCGCCCATTGCAGGGAACGCAATGCTCTCGATTTTTAGTGATTCTGCCAACTTTAATGCGGCAAATGTAGCCAGGTACACTTTGTTTTTCGTTGTTTTCATGGCAGGCTTTTCCATTGTTGGAGCATGGACTATATATTTGCATTTTGACTTTAAACGACCCGCAGAGGTTGCAATGGCACCTCCAACAGGTACGGGGGCATGCTTCATGGCTTCTCTCTCCACGGCTGCCCCAGCTGCTCTCTTTATGGCACCTGCAACTCCACCCCCCATCTTCATTAGGCTGTTCGCAGGGTTAACTAAGGCTTCCGCATCACAGGTAGTTATATCAGTCTTTAAGATTATGATCTCTATCATGATTATAACCTCTGGGACGCTCATAAATGATAATTATTAGGGAGGCTTATTAGCACCTCTACGGCTTGGACCTGCGATTTCTTGCTTATGAGGTAGGATGTTATGAAGTGGGAGCCCAAAGGGCAAGGACGATCAACTGATGAATTCCCTGGGAGCTAGAACCTCTCGACTTTAGTCGTGGAGACCAAAATGATATTAAAAGTGGAAAGGTGGGAAAAATAGATGGATACAAGTCTAGAGGCAGCTCACCCCATAATGGAAATGATGGGCTTCCTCGCCAAGAGTGGTAATTTTATTAGCAACCTTTGGAATTGATCAGATTGGTGCGACAGGTAGGGTCGGAGGGCTCGGCCTCCTCTCCTCTACAAACGGTCGTAATGGTAGGACCAGTAAC